>CAJXHW010000019.1 GCA_913054565.1 uncultured Kordia sp.
TATTTATGGATTATTTATTATTTTAATATATGTGTTTTTAGGAGCTGTTGTAACATGGGTTTTTGGAGCAGATGCTTTAAACGCCTTATCAACAAATGTGTGGTTTAATATTATATTTTTTATTCTTTTAATTGTATTTGCGTTTTCATTTTTGGGAGCTTTTGAAATTATGTTACCAAATTCATGGGCAAATAAAGTTGACAGTCAGGCGGATAGAGGCGGAATGATAGGGATCTTTTTTATGGCCTTAGCCTTAGCAATAGTCTCTTTTTCTTGTACAGGACCTATTGTAGGAACATTATTAGTAGAAGCAGCTTCTAAAGGAGGTATTGCACCTTTTGTTGGTATGTTTGGTTTTTCATTAGCATTAGCGTTACCATTTACCTTATTTGCGATGTTCCCTGGGTGGATGAACTCATTACCAAAATCTGGTGGTTGGTTGAATACCGTAAAAGTTGTATTAGGATTTTTAGAATTGGCTTTAGCATTCAAGTTTTTATCAAATGCTGACTTAGTTGTTCAAGGGCACTTTTTAGAACGAGAAGTATTTATAGCTATTTGGATTACTGTTTTTGGAGCTTTAACATTTTATCTGTTTGGAAAAATTCAATTGCCGCATGATTCGCCTATTCAAAGTATATCTGTTGGTAGATTGATGTTAGGTTTAGTAACCTTAACCTTTACTATTTATTTGATACCTGGTTTATGGGGAGCACCATTAAAATTGATTAGTGGGTTTCCACCACCAATGCAGTACAGCGAAAGTCCGTATGGCGTAGGATTTACAAAATTAGGTCAAGGAGGAATTAGTCATTCAGAATTACCGGAAGGCGCACATTTGGGACCACATGATATTATTGCGTTTCATGATTATGAGACGGGATTAGCGTATGCAAAAAAAGAGAATAAACCTGTTTTGTTAGATTTTACTGGTCATGCTTGTGTGAACTGTAGGAAAATGGAAGAACGTGTATGGTCAGAACAAGACGTGTATAATTTGATTAATAATGATTACGTGTTAATTTCATTATATGTAGATGATAAGCGCGAATTGCCAAAATCAGAGCAGTATATTTCTGAAACCACAGGAAAATCTATTGAAACTATAGGGAACAAGTGGAGTGATTTTCAAACGGTAAATTACAAAGCTAATGCCCAACCTTATTATGTGTTGTTAGGAAAGGAAGGAGAGAAATTAAATACTCCAATAGGATATACTCCAGATGTTACGGTATATGCTTCATGGTTAAAAGAAGGCCTAGAGAATTATAACAAATAAATGTAGCATACATAACAAAACAGGCGCTTAAAAAAGCGCCTGTTTTTGTTTTAAATTAGATGTTTTAATGAAAAAAAAGGTAGCCAATAAGCGGCTACCCTTTAAATCAACTTAACTTTGGGGTTAGTTAAGTATGGCTAATAATTCTTCTGCTTTCTGATGATTGAAGTATGACTCGTTAACAATTAGTTGTAATAATTGCTTCGTTTCTTTAATGTTTTTCTGCTTCAAAGAAGTTAAGGCCAAATACCAAAATGCTTTGTTGTGGTCTAATGAATTGCTGTTTTTTAAAGCATTAAAATGGGTTTTAGCTTTTGAGAAATTATTTAGTTCTAAATAACACATTCCTTTATATAATAAAGTATTAGATGTATTAGAATTATATTTTCCATTATACAATTCTAATGATCTCACAGTTGCAATATACTGTTTGTTTAAAAACAACTCTTCTGCATCAGATAGTAACTTATCAGCATCGCTTCTTTGGGTTAGGGAGGGTAATTCAGATAAGTTACTAAAATCAGCATACAAGTTTTCTGGGGAATTCTGATTACTTGTAAAAATATAACTAAAAGCTATTAATAACACTACACTAGCTGCTGCAGCATACCATTTATATAATTTAATTGGGGATGAAGTTTGCTGTTTGTAACTGTATTGAGCATTATTAATAGCTGTTTTTATAGTTTGAGCGTCCTTACTTAATAAATAGTTTTTATATAGTTTTCCTTCGTTATTTAAAGTCGTAATTTCCTTCCAAGAACTTGAACCATGAAAGGCAAATAAATTTTTATTTATAGCAACTACTTCTGTTAAATCAGTATCTCTATCTAGTTGGTTTTGAAAAGAAATCTGATCTTCTTTAGATAACCTACCACAAATATAATCATCAATCATTTGGTCTCTATTAAAATCATTCATAGTTTGTTGTATTTTATATTATTTATGGAACGTGTTTTTATAACCTTCACTCATATACATATTCCTTATTTAGAGAATTTGTTACCCACTTTTTTATAGTATTTTCAAAAAATACTATAAACGGTTGTTTTTTTCGTTTAAAGCCCCTTTAGATTGTTGTAAGAGGAATCTTTTTGAATGAGTTTGACTAATTTTGATTTGCATTTAAACACACGTTGTCTTACAACTGTTTCGGAATTATAACCCAATTCTTCAGCAATTTCTTTTTGTTTATACTTTTTTAAAAATAGAGAGAGTACTTTTTTGCAATTATCAGAAAGTAGATTAAAGTTTTTTTGATAAAGCTCCCAACGGTCGTTTTCAAGGAGTGCAATAGCCATTGAGTGTGCCCATTTCTCATCACTAATATCTTTGATAATACTATTTTTTTGTCTTTTTTTTCTATAATTTAACTCTTTAAGCCACATTTTTTTACAAATACCATACAAATACCATTCAAAATTAGATACAGGCTCAGAGTTAGAGACTTTGTATTTTGTGGTTACGTGCATGAGTGCCTTTTGAAATACATCTTCAGCATCCTCTTCATTACCACTGTTATTTTTAATGTATTTGCGAACCAACGGATAGATTAGTTCGTAAATTTCTAAAATACCTTTTGAGTCACCGGAAATTAAGGAATTAAATAGGTTTTGTTGTTCGCTCATGTGTACTAAAAGAATGAATAGCAGTAAAACTAAAGATAATTTTAAAAAATATGTTTATAAAAATGTAAAAATAATTGGGTAACGTTTTACACTTTATAGGAACTATAAAGTGGGGCATGAGATAATTGTCCTTTTGTTATTATTTTAACCAATAAATTTATAATTATGAAAAAATGTATTCAATTATTAGTATTATCAACAGTTTTTTTACTTGTTAGTTGTAGTGTGGAAAATGTAGAAAAACAAAACATTCAAGAGAAAATAGATGTGACTAACGGTACGAGTCAAAAGTTGCTAGAAGTTTCTTATAATGGACATGTCAATACAGCTGATATTGAATGGTTAAAAGAGGAGTTAAATGTAGAAGAAACAATTTTTGGTGTCAAAAATAAGGTGATTTGGGTGGTAAATAGCCCTCAAAGCATTGAGGCAATAACAGAATTGTTATTGTTTTCTGATGATATTATAAGTGTAAAAGAGGTAAGTATAGGGCTTTCGGCTGCTAGGGAAGGAGATTTTGTAAAAGAGTATGATGATAAAGAGTATGATGATAAAGCGGATGAAGAAAACAGTGGTCAGACTAATAAAGTTGATACTAAAAGAGATGGAACAACAGATAGCGATGAAGAATAGAAAGATCTATATTATAATTTGATTGTATCACATGTATCTATTAAATTTGAGCAAACTAATAGTAATAGATGCAATTGATTTTAAGAAATGTAGTTTTATATTCGGTATTGTTTTTTTCAATTAGTTTGTTTTCACAAAAAGGAGTAACATTTGAATTAGAGGGTTTAGATATAGACTCTATTTTGAATGCAACCAATCTGTCAAGCAAAGAAAGATCAGCAATTCACCATAGTTATGCCAGTGTGTTGTTTAAAAAGAACTTGGCCAAACAGTCATACATTCATTTAAAGAAAGCAATTGCACTTAGAAAAAAAAGTGGGGATTTAATTTCGCTAAAAAAAAGTTTATTCAATTTAGGTTTATATTACAGACGTGAAAACCAGGTGTTTAAATCTATTCATACTTTTAAGGAGTTGTCCGATTTGCCAAATGAGGATAGATTAAGAATGAAATCGTATTCGGAACTCATTACATTATACTCTATAATTGGGGACTATGAAAAGAGTAAATTATATTTTATAAAATCTACAGAGTATTATATTTATAAAAAAGATTATAGAAATTTATATAAAAACTATATGCGGATCTCAAAAGTGTACGCGTCAATTGATGGTAAAACAAATTTTGAGAAAACAATCGGTTATCTAAAAAAAGCAGATTCGTTAGGTGAATTTACTCCTATAGAGAAGAGAGATGAATCTTTAATTAATTTACGTCTTGGTTTTGTATATGAAGAGGTAGAAAAGAAAGATAAAGCAATTTATCATTATGAAAAGGCATTGAAAACAAGCAAAGAGTTGAATGATTCTATTTCAATATCGATGCTAAATAACAATATAGCAGATTTATATTTGCAGCATAATGAATACATAAAAGCCAAAGCTAAACTTGATAATAGTCTTTTGTTTGCAGGGGATGAAAAGGAATCTAAGGCATTAGTGTATAGTACTTATGGGACATATTATTTACAAAAGAATAGCTTTTATAAAGCAAAGTTTTATTATGAAAAGGCATTACAACTTCTAGTAGAGGAGAGCGATGTCAAAAAATTTGAAAACCCATCACTCAAAAGTTTAGCAGTATTACCTAATAAGTTGCATGTTCTAGATTTTATTTCACAGAAGGCTAATTATTGGCATACACGTTATAAGGTTGATAAAAATGAAAGTTATCTACAAAAAGCATTACAAGATTATAAATTAGCAGATCAATTATTAGATGTTATACGTTTTGAGAGTTCTGAAAAAAGGTCAAAATTATTTTGGCGAAAACAAGGTGCTAGTCTGTATATAAAAGCAATTGAGGTGTGTTATTTGCTTAATAATGTTAATGATGCTTACTTTTTTTTAGAAAAAAATAAAGCCTTATTACTTATTGAAGAATTAAGTCATCAGAAAGCCCAAGTGTTAAGTCATTTGCCTCAAGAGTTAATTGAACGTGATTTCGCATTAAAACAAGGAATAGTACATGCTGAAGAGAGTAATCTCTCAAACAAGACTGATAAAATATTTGAATTAAAACAAGCCTATGAGCAGTTTAAAGATTCGTTAGCTCATAATTACCCAGAGTACTCTATATTAAGAAAGAAACTTCCTGTATTGCACATCAAAAATCATAAGGATTATTTTGTCAATAAATCATCAGTAAGTTTGCAATACATAATAAATGAAACAAAGGCTTTTGGTTTGGTTATTACAGAGCATAATTCTTATTTATTTAAAATTAATGATGCAACGTCATTACAAAAAGAAGTCATTAAACTTACCCAGCAGCTACAACACCCATTTGAAACACAATTTGCACTAGATGCTTATGCGAAAAATTCCAATTCAATTTTTAAACGACTTTTGCCTGAAGAGGTTTTCAATAAAATAAAAGGAAAACGAATTATAATTTCAGCTGATGGAATTGTTCAAAACATTCCGTTTGGAGCACTCATTAGTAATTATGAAACACCAGACTCATATTTAATTAAAACAAATGAAATTAGTTATGTGCATTCATTTTCATACCTAAATTTAAATAAGAGAAAAAGTAGAAATCCCAAGCATACTTTTTTAGGGATGGCTCCCAAGAATTTTAAAGATAAAACGTTGGCTACACTTGCTAATTCTGTAGATGAAGTTAATTACATAAACTCAATTTTTTCAGATAAAATTTTCATAAATAAACAGGCAACAAAGTCAAATTTCGTTTCAAGTTTAGGAGATTATAAAATTATACATTTAGCCACACATTCAGGATCAAGTGACACAGAAAAACCTTGGTTAGCTTTTAGTGACGAGAGGATTAACTTAAATGAAATGCATGCAACAAAAAACCAGGCAGATTTGGTAGTGCTTAGTGCGTGTAAAACATCACAAGGTGAAATGAAAACAGGAGAAGGAGTTATGAGTTTAGCACGAGGGTTTTTCTTTTCAGGTACCAACAGTGTAATATCTACATTATGGAATATTAATGATAAAACTACTTTGGAAATTATGCATTCTTTCTATACTAATTTAAAGAACGGAATGACAAAATCAAGAGCATTGCATGAATCAAAATTAACATATTTATCTAAGCATGAGGGAACTTTGTCTACACCATTTTATTGGAGTTCTTATGTTTTAATTGGTGATATGAATACTATAGTTTTGAATGATGGTTTTAGTAGAAATTATATGTTCGTTTTATTTGCTAGTGTAGCAGTAATACTTTTTTTAATGTATAAATACCTAAGTAAACGATAGATAAACTACTTTGTTATTTGACCATTTTTTTAGCTAAAAAAATGTAACTTAGTAATACCCCATAGTAATTATAAATGTTAGTATATGCTTATAAAAGTCTTTGGGAGTGCATTTTTTGGAGTAGAAGCTACTACCATTACAATAGAAGTTAATATTGTTAAGGGGGTAGGATACCATTTAGTAGGTTTACCTGACAATGCTATTAAAGAAAGTAATTACAGAATTGCTGCTGCCTTACAAAACAACCAATACAAGATTCCTGGGAAAAGAATAACTATAAATATGGCTCCTGCCGATTTACGTAAGGAAGGAAGTGCTTATGATTTACCAATTGCGATGGGGATTTTGGCGGCTTCAGGTCAGGTAAAATCAAAAGATATTGCAAATTATTTAATCATGGGTGAATTGTCTTTAGACGGAAGTCTACAGCCTATTCGTGGTGCATTACCCATAGCTATTAAAGCAAGAGCAGAAGGTTTTAAAGGGTTTATATTGCCAAAAAGTAATGCAAGAGAAGCAGCTATTGTAAATGATTTAGAGGTTTTTGGGGTTGATAATATTTTAGAAGTTATTAAGTTTTTTGATGAAGAACACCAGATAGAACAGACTATTATTGATACTAGAGAAGAGTTTTCTAAAGGCTTAGATTTTCCTGAGTTTGACTTTGCAGATGTAAAGGGACAAGAGTCAATAAAAAGATGTATGGAAATAGCCGCAGCTGGAGGCCATAATATTATACTAATTGGACCACCTGGAGCAGGAAAAACAATGTTGGCTAAGCGGTTACCCTCAATATTACCGCCAATGACATTACACGAAGCATTAGAGACAACAAAAATTCATAGTGTTGTAGGAAAAGTTAAAGACACAGGTTTAATGACACAGCGTCCATTCAGGAGTCCTCACCACACAATTTCCAATGTAGCATTGGTAGGAGGCGGGAGTTATCCACAACCTGGAGAAATCTCACTGTCTCATAATGGCGTTTTGTTTTTAGATGAATTGCCAGAGTTTAAAAGAGAGGTTTTGGAAGTAATGAGGCAACCTTTAGAAGATAGGGAAGTTACTATTTCAAGAGCAAAATTCACTGTAACTTATCCAAGTAGTTTTATGTTGGTGGCAAGTATGAATCCTAGTCCTAGTGGTTATTTTAATGATGGGACAAACCCAGTGAGTTCTTCACCAGCAGAAATGCAGCGGTATTTAAGTAAAATATCAGGGCCGTTATTAGATAGAATTGATATTCATATAGAAGTAACTCCAGTGCCTTTTGAAAAACTAACAGAAGAACGCAAATCAGAATCATCAGTAAGTATTAGAAGAAGAGTTACTCTTGCGAGAGAACTTCAAACCGAACGTTTTAAAGCATCAAAAACAATACATTACAATGCACAAATGAATGTTAATCAAATAAGAAAATATTGTGTGTTAGATGAGGAGTCAAAAACATTACTTAAAACAGCTATGGAGCAATTAAATTTATCAGCACGGGCTTATGACAGAATTTTAAAGGTTTCTAGAACTATAGCTGATTTACAGAATACACCTAATATTAATCAATCGCATATTGCAGAAGCCATTCAGTATAGAAGTTTAGATAGAGAAGGCTGGTTGGGCTGAAAAGTGATAAGACTAATATTTAATTATATTTAGCTTTTTAAAAATTATATATAGGAGCCAAGTTCATAATGATGAATATAGATATATTTTAGATATATTTGAATTTTTGCAGTTGTTATTACATAGGACATCATTTTTACAGGTATATATAATACTCACATTTACGGTATTTAGTATTCAAAGCTATGCTCAAAATTCTATAGTTTTAAAAAAGTGTGATAGCATTTTGAAGTTAATAGAGCAAACAAATTCTATAGACCTTAAAATTTCATACTATAAAGCGTATAGTAAGCTAATTACAAGAAAAGAAAAGCATAAGTATTTAAAGTATTTATTGATTACAAGAGATTTATATGCTCAAAAAAACGATTTAAAAGAGTACTGTGACTATACTCAACATATAGGTTGGTTTTATACCGTTAAAATAGAAGAGTTGGATAGCGCAAAAGTCTTTTTAGAAGAAGGATTAAAAATAGCCCAAAGGTTAAATGATACAATGCTTATAGGTAAAGGACTAACCTATACAGGCTTAATGTATCAGCGAAAAGGGTTTAATAAATTGGCAATGAGTTATTTATTAAAGTCTTTACCTTATAAAGAAGCTTTAGGCGAATTAAACAGAATTGCATTTAGTTACAACTTAATAGGTGAGGTGTATATATCGCAACAACACTATGAAAAAAGTTTAAATTTTCATTTTAAAGCCTTAGAGTTAAGGGAAAAACTAGGGAATAATGGCTTCCATATAGCTAATTCATATGTTAATATAAGCCGAGGGTATTATGGTGATAAAAAGTATAGCTTGGCTTTGGATTATGCTTTAAAAGCCTTAGAAATATATGAAGAAATTGGTACTGGGCACAACATTTCTAGAAGTCATAATTTGGTAGGAAATGCTTATTTGAAATTAGGGGAAGTTGATGAGTCGATTGAAAATTATAAGAAAAGTGTAAAGCTATATGAGGAGATAAAAATTAACTTTTTAAAAATAGAAGCTTTGTCAGGTTTAGCGGAAGCATATTTAAAGAAAGGAAATTTAAATAAAGCAGAAGTTTATGCTTTACAGAGTTTGAAATTAGCAGAACAGCATACATATGCTGATATTAGAAAAAACAGTTATTTAATTCTTTCAGAAGTTAAAAACTCGGCAAAAGATTATAAAAACTCGTTAGTGTATTATAAAAAATATATCATAGCTAAAGATAGTATTACTAATGCTAATTCAGCAATTAAAATAGCTGAAATGGAACGGCTGTATAGGATTGAAAAAAAAGAAAATGAAATAGCAGCCTTAGCAATAAAAAATAGTAAGCAGTTGCAGTTAACAGAAGAAAAAAAATATGAGAGAAATGTAGCGGTTATGGTAAGTTTGGTAGTACTTTGTTTAAGTATATTATTATATTTTTTCTACAAAAAAACAAAGCAAAAAAATCAAATGCTGGCCATGGCGTTAGAAGATAGAAATATATTGTTAAAAGAAACACATCATAGAATTAAAAACAGCTTTCAACTGGTTTCTAGTTTGTTATTTTTACAAGCTGAAAACATAGAAGATGAAAAAGCGGCTATGGCGGTTAAAGACGGACAAAACAGAGTAAAGTCAATGGCATTAATTCATCAAAAATTATATCAAAAAGATAATTTGATTGGAATAAGTACTAAGGAATATATTGAAGAATTAATCAATGATATCTTTGAAACGTACAAAATAAACAAGAAAAAAATTAATTTAAAATTAGATATTGATAATTTAGTGTTAGATGTAGAAAATGTAATGGCAATTGGTTTAATATTGAATGAATTAATAACCAATATTATTAAACATGCATTTGTTGCTGAGAACAATTTGAATGAGATAAAAATAAATTTTAAAAACAAAAAGGAATATATAGAGCTAATAGTAAAAGACAATGGAGTTGGTTTTGCTATACAGGAAATAGAAGAAAAATCTTTCGGTATTAAATTGATTAAATCTTTAGCTAAGAAATTAAAGGCTGAAACTCAATTTAATACAACCAACGGAACTGAGGTTAAAATGAAAATATATAACTACAAAACGGTATAATGTCTGCAAAAATATATATTGTTGAAGATGAACCATTAATAGCCGAAACAATTAAAACAGTTTTGTTAAAAGAAGGTTATGTGGTCTGTGGAATTACTGACAATGCAAAAGAAGCGCTATATGATATAGGAGAGTGTAAGCCAGATTTAATATTATTAGATATTACAATTGAAGGAGCAATTGATGGTGTAAGCTTAGCTTCAAAAATTCAACAGAAATTTAAAATCCCATTTATTTTTTTAACATCGCTATCTGACCCAGAAACAATATCAAGGGTAAAAGAAACCAATCCTTCAGGTTATATTATTAAGCCCTTTAACGAAGGTGGTTTGCGTAGTAATATTGAATTAGCCTTACACAAGCATCAACAGGAAAACGTAAGTGATTTAACAACGTATAACACATCTTTTTTTATTAAAAACAAAGGAGAGTTAGTTAAAATAGTTAAAGAGGATATTTTGTATGTAGAGGCGTTTGATAATTATTCATATATAATAACATCAGATGCAAAGTATATTATAAGCTATACCTTGAAAAAGGTTCAGGAAAAACTAAATGACCCTCGCTTTATAAGAATACATCGCTCATATAGTATCAATATTAATAAAATTGAATCGTTAATAGATAATTATGTGGTTATTAATGGAAATAATATTCCAGTTGGAAAATCGTATAAAGAGCAATTAATGAGCCAAATATCTTTATTGTGATTTTAGTTAACATTAGTTAATAATAGGTTAACTAAAAAAAAACAAGCATCCACTAAAAACAGTTTTGTTAGTAACTAAAACTATTACATATTTGGGTATGTAATAGTAAGTTGTTATGCACATAACTACCCATTTTAATAAAGTAATTATTCTTACAGACCATGAAGCGTGTTATACCGTAAAAATAGCATCATGCATTGGTAGTGTTGTTTATTTAGGGGATGTGTGTAGTAAAAAGCAACGGATTGTAATATATGGTTTGGAGTGTGGTGAATATGAAATTTCAGTAGCAGCACTGCATGAATTGTATGAAAAGAAAGTAGTTATAAACTAACTAATATTATTATGAAGAAAATAACAAAGTTGGTTGTTTTAGTAGGTTTAATAGTAAATTATTCATTTGCTCAAGTAGGTATAGGTACTACTACACCAAATGCAAGTATAGATATTGTAGCGTCTAATCAGGCTACACCTTCAAGTACCGATGGTTTGTTACTACCTCGAATAGACGAGTTTCCAATTATTTCCCCAGGGGTTAATCAAGATGGAATGTTAGTATATGCAACAGGAAACGGAACTGTGACTAAAGGATTTTATTTTTGGAATCATACCATTAGTAGCTGGGAGTTAATTAACGGAACTGCAATAACAAGAATAAATGATTTACTAGACGGAAAATCAGATAATGATGGTACAAATGATGGTTCTTCCATATTTTTAGGAGTAGATGCTGGAATTTTAGATGATAGTTCAGATAATAAAAACATAGCGGTTGGTTTTCAAGCATTACAGAATAGTAGTGTTGGTGAAAACAACATAGCAATTGGTTACCAAGCAGGTCGCTTACAAGCAGGAAGTAGAAATGTGTTTATAGGAACTGAAGCAGGAAGAGGAGCCATACCTCATAATACCTCGGGAAATGTGTTTATTGGTTATCAGGCAGGAATTGCCGAGATGGCAAACAATAAATTAATTATTGAAGGCTCGAGTGGAGTACCATTGATTTATGGTGAATTTGATAATGATATATTAAGAGTTAATGGAGAACTTCAGGCAGGGGACCCATTAGGCTCAGGTTATGCTTTCCCTTCTATTGATGGGCTTCCCAATCAATTACTTCAAACTGATGGTAACGGACAATTATCGTTTGTCACTTCATCAATAACCGAAGATGCTGATTGGTTTCAGGTAGGAACAACCTCACCTCCAACTGACAATACTGATAATATTTTTACCATGGGAAAAGTAGCTATTGGTAAAAATACAGCAACAGCTTATTTAGATATAGAACATTCTCAAGCAACAGGATACGGGCTATCAATAACTTCTACAGGAACTGATGTAGGAAATAAATATCATATCTATAATGATGTTGCGTCTAATGCATCAGGCTCACAATACGCTATGTCTAATAATTTTTCAGCAAATAGTTCAGGAAATAAATATGGGGTTTACAATAATTTTGGTACTGTATTAGGCAATAAATATGGTTTGTATAATAACTTTAGTGGAGTCGCTTCAGGAACTATTTATGGTTCGTATAACCGCATAGCTAACACTACTTCTTCTCTTAAATTTGGTAGCTATAATTTGCTAACAGGGTTCACAGGAGGTGCCTATGGAGCTTATTATACTTTAACCCCTTCTGCTTCAAGTTCGGCAACTTTATATGGTGTTTATAGTAGAGTTAGTAGTACTGGAACGGGAATGCATTATGGTATTTATGCCGACGCTTATGGTGATAATAACAGGGCTATATATGGTTATAATACACATCCTTCTGGATATGCAGGATATTTTCAAGGTCGAGGGTATTTTGGGGGTGACTTAGGAGTTGGTGTTGTTGATCCTGTATATAGGTTAGATGTTTATGATGTAGTTTATGATGATTATGTAACGCAAATTTATAATAGAAATACTTCAACTGTAGCAAAGGGTGTGAAAATTAAACTAGGAAACACAGCACCTACAAACACCAATTATTACATAGGTTTTTTTGATGGTGCCGATGGTGTAAACGGAAGAATTCAAGGTACAAGCATTGGGGTTAGTTATCAAACGTTATCTGATAAGCGTTTAAAAACAAATTTTGAAAAAGTAAATGGAGCCCTTGAAATGTTAAATAAAATAGAACCTACAATATATGAGTTTAAAGAGTTGAAAGGTAAAAAGGAAATGGGCTTTTTAGCACAAGATTTGCAATTAGTTTTTCCTCAAGCAGTTTCTGGTACTCCAAATTCTGATGTAAATAAAGAACCAATGATGGTTGATTATTCAAGATTAACACCTTTATTAACAGCAGGAATTAAAGAGCTAAATGAAAAAGTTGAGCGACTTAGTGACGAAAATAAGTTGCTGAAAGCGCAGCTATTACAATACAAGCAATTAGAAAAACGCATACAAGTGTTAGAACACTAATTTTAAAACAAGTATTTTGGGGTGAAGCACCATCTAAATAAGGTAAAACTTATTGGGTGGTGTTTCTTAATTACAAGCTTTCCAAATTGGATCGTTTGGCAACGGAGCAGTAATTTTAATAAGGTCTTTCTTTACAGGATGTATAAACGCTAATTGTCTTGCATGTAAATGTATGCTAGCATCTTTATTACTGCGTTTAGCGCCGTATTTTAAATCCCCTTTTATGTGACATCCAATTGTGTTTAGTTGACAATGAATTTGACGATGTCTTCCAGTTTCTAAATTAATTTCTAATA
>CAJXHW010000020.1 GCA_913054565.1 uncultured Kordia sp.
TGTGATTGCCCTAATAGTAAATTAGAGTTGTTATAGTTGAATACTTCAATTTTTTCTAAAACAGAATAATAAAACCCTTTGCTTAGTATACCCATTTCTAGGCCAGCTAAAGGCCATAGATCAGATACATTTAAGATTATTTTTTTTCGTTTTAATTTGCAAATTAATACTCCAAAAAAACCAACAAATAAAGGAGAGCATTGTATGATAACTTTTTTAGGGGATTTTTTAAGTAGTAAAAAAAAGAATAAGTGAACTGCAAATGACAACATAGAAAATAAGCGTATAAACTTATTTTTTGAATTGCTTGCTAACAGCCATAACCTGTAAACGGTAATGTTTTGCGCAGTATTCTTTGTTTGAAAACGACCTTTATAAGTGTTAAAGATCTCTCCAAAGGGATAATTAGGGAAAGGACAAACTACTGTAACATTATAATCGTATTTAGTTAAAGATGATGCCAAAGTGTATATCCTGTTGGGTGCAGCGCCGCTCTCTGGGGGGTAATAATTACTTATAATTAGAATATCTTTAGGCATATAATTCTAAAATACTTGAAATTATTCTTTCAGAAGATTTACCATCCCACAGTTGAGGAATTTGAGCTTGCCATTTACCTGCATGTAATTTGGTAAATGCATTGGTAATTTTATCAACGTTGCTCCCTACCAATATATTTGTGCCTAGAGTACATGTTTCCGGTCTTTCAGTAGAATCTCTAAAAGTAATACATGGCACATTTAAAATAGTAGCTTCTTCTGTTATTCCTCCTGAATCTGTTAAAACTGCTGTGGCATGTTTTACCAAATAAATAAAAGATAAATAACCCTGTGGGCTTACAAAATGAAGGTTGTTAAAATTTAATTCCAGGCCTTCTAATAGTTTCTTTGTTCTTGGGTGTACCGGGAAAATTATTGATTTTCCTTTACAATTATCAACAATTGTTGTGATAAGTTCTTTAAGCTGCCTCTCACCATCAACGTTTGAAGGTCGGTGTAATGTTAATACAAAATAGTCATTTTTTTGTAATTGTAAATCGTTCCAAAAACTAGGTTGTTGTATGCGTGTAATATTATTTAATAAGGTGTCTATCATTACATTACCTACAAAGTGAATACGGTCATTTTCAATTCCCGCTTGAGATAAATTTTCGCCTGCAAGCGTTGAGGTTGTGTAAAAATAATCAGTAATACTATCAGTCACCATTCTGTTTATTTCTTCTGGCATTTTCATGTCTCCAGACCTAATACCAGCTTCAATATGAGCAACTTTAATATGAGCTTTTTTAGCTACAATTGTACACGCCATTGTTGATGTTACATCGCCAACCACAAGTACTAAGTCTGTAGGGTTGTCTGCTAACTCTTTTTCAAAAGCAACCATAATTGCCCCGGTTTGTTCGGCTTGAGTCCCACTTTTAACCTCTAAATTAATATGTGGTTTAGGTATATTTAGCTCTTCAAAAAAAGTGTCGCTTAAATTTTTATCATAATGCTGCCCAGTATGAACTAGCCTATAATTAACATTAACACCAATTTTTTGTTGTTTAACTATTTCATGAATGATTGGTGCAATTTTCATGAAATTTGGACGTGCACCTGCTATTATTGTAATGTTCATGACTTTATAAGTGATGTAAATTGTTTTAGTTTTCCGCTTTTTGAACGTTCAAGTTGCTCAAATTTATGAAATGAAATGTTAAGATTAGGCTCTAAATACTCATATAATGCATCTTTGATAGTTTTTTGTTCCATTAAAGATAATTGTTGATTAGCAGAATATTGTATTTCAAAAGTATCTTTTGCTGTCTGTATGACCTTTATTTCTTTTATAGCACTTGAATCTTTAATAACTGATTTTGTGATGTAATAAAAAGTAAGACCAGGAGCAGTTTTACCACTGGGCAAATGAATTAAATCTTCTTTCCGCCCTTCTAATTTTTCTAAAATAATAGTTTTCGAATCTATTTTTGTTAGAGTGCCTATATCACCTAAATCGTATCTTATAAATGGGTGTGCTTTGTTGTATAATGATGTTATAATAATTCGTCCAATTTCACCGTAAGGTAAAGGTTTATCATTTACATCAATAATTTCTATGAACAATGATTCGGTGTTAATAATCCACTGGTTTTTGGTGTTTTGAAAAGCAATTAAATCTAATTCTGAAGCGCCATACTCGTTTATTATAGGTATTCCAAACGCTTTGCTCATTGCTGTTTTATCTTCTTCGGCACACATTTCTGAGGTTACAACACAAGCTTTTAAACTCGGACAGATGTCTTTTAAAATTAGATTCTTTGAGTTTAAATAGTTTGCAAAAGCAACAATAACAGTTGTATAGCCGTTTAAATAAACGAAATGATTTTTATTGAATTTATCAAGCCAATTTTCAAAGGCAATATCTGACAAATCAAACACATTAAAGCGGTATCTATTAGAAAAAAAATCCTTCAAACGCTCTTTTAAGCGTGCTAAAGCATCGTTAGGAATACCATAAAAACGTGCTTGTTTTTTACCATATAAACCATGCCAATTAAATCGATTTCTGATAATAGCCCATGTTAATGCGTGGCTAAATTTGTCTTTTGCAAAAGAAAAAGGGTTGCCCGTAGAGCCAGATGTCTTGTTTGTGTATGTGTTTGTATTAGAAAACCCGTTACTCAACCTGCTTTGTAATGGAACTTGCAAATCCTTTTTTGTTAAAATAGGTAATTCACCCCATGTTGAAAAACCACCTTTACAAAAAGAGCTATAAAAGGAATTGTTTTTTAAATGATAATGAACAATATCTTTCTTAGCATTTATAACATACGATTCAATATTATGTGAATCTATATTTTGAATTTCACGTAACTTTTCTTGAGCTTCCTTAATAGGAAAACCGTTTAGTTTTAAAGAAAAATCTGTGATGTTCATGTAATAAATATTAGCTTTGCTAAATTAAATTTTTACAACAACATAACTAAACAAAACACAATGAATATTTTAATATTAGGTTCAGGAGGAAGAGAACATGCCTTTGCTTGGAAGTTGAGTCAGAGTAACCAATGTAGTAATTTATTTGTAGCGCCTGGAAATGCAGGGACTGCTAAAATTGCGACTAATATAGAAATTGGTGTAAATGATTTTGCTAAAATTAAGGAATTTGTTTTACAAGAGGATATTGAAATGGTAGTTGTGGGACCTGAAGATCCTTTGGTAAATGGAATTCACGACTTCTTTTTAAATGACTTCTTTTTAAATGATGTAATAGTAATTGGTCCTGAAAAATTAGGGGCAACTTTAGAAGGGAGTAAAGAATTTTCTAAAGAGTTTATGAGTCGTCATAATATTCCTACTGCAGCTTATGAGAGTTTTACAGCTGAAACCGTTGAAAAAGGATGTGAGTTTCTTGAAACTTTAAATGCACCATATGTTCTTAAGGCAGACGGGTTAGCAGCTGGAAAAGGCGTGTTAATTATTGATAACTTAGAAGAAGCAAAATCTGCGTTAAGAGAAATGTTGGTTGATGCTAAATTTGGCGATGCTAGTTCTAAAGTTGTTATAGAAGAGTTTTTAGATGGTTTAGAATTAAGTTGTTTTGTGTTGACTGATGGTAAAAATTATAAAATATTACCAACAGCAAAAGATTATAAACGTATCGGTGAAGGTGATACAGGTCTAAATACTGGAGGAATGGGAGCTATATCTCCTGTCCCTTTCTTAGATGATGAGTTAATGCAAAAAATTGAAGAGCGCGTTGTGAAACCAACAATAAACGGACTTCAAAAAGATAATATTCCATATAAAGGGTTTGTGTTTATAGGTTTAATTCGTGTTAATAATGAACCTTATGTTATTGAATATAATGTACGTATGGGTGATCCGGAAACGGAAGTTGTTATACCAAGAGTAAAATCTGATTTAGTAGAACTGTTCAAAGCAGTAGGGTCTCAAACTTTAGATCAAGTTTCTATTGAATTAGACGATAGAGCAGCAACTACAGTGATGACAGTTTCAGGTGGGTATCCTGAGGCTTATGAAAAAGGAAAAGAAATTATAGGGTTAGAGACCATAGAGGATTCTATAGTGTTTCATGCAGGAACAACAACTAAAGATGGTAAGGTGGTTACTAATGGCGGTCGCGTTTTAGCAATAACATCATATGGGCCTGATTTTAGAACAGCTTTAAAGACATCATATAAGAACGTATCAAAATTTAATTTTGATAAAATGTATTATAGAACTGATTTAGGGTTTGATTTGTAAAAACCAAATAGTATAAATAAAAAGCCCTTTGATTTAAATCAAAGGGCTTTTTTATGTTGTGTAGTAACAGGAGTTTATTTGAAAAATGAGTGAGAAACTACGTCTCTTTTTTCAGTACCTTCGGCATTAAATATTTTTAATTGCTTTAACCAATATAACATTGCTACAAAACCAATCACCATAAATACCCAGTTCAAAGTATTAGCTGACCACCAATTTGTAAGTTCTAATTTTGCTAAACTATGCATTGGCGATAAAAGAGCCATAAAAAAATCTTGTATTGCGTATACTAAATCTCTCATTGTAACGATTTTTAATTTATTTTTATGCCAACAAATATACAGTATTTTTTTTCTGAAAAAAGAATAAACATATATGTTTACAGCAATTTTTAATAAATCTAAACCAATTAATCTTGTATTAGCATCTTTGTTATTGGTTTTTGGCTTTGTAATTTTTCAGATAAAATCAATTAATTTATTCAATTGGAATAATTTTTCATACAATTTATTTGAGTTGAGTATTGCGGTTTTAAGTCTTATGATTATTGAGTTTATAGTCAAGAAAAACTCAATTTCAGAGCAGAATAGTTTTGTTGTAATGTTTTTTTCAATATTCACTTTTTGTTTTTGGAACAGTTCAGAAACGCTTCCTTTAATGCTTTCAAATCTGTTTATACTTCTAGCATTACGGAAAATAATCAGTTTAAAAACGCAAACAAATACAACTCAGAAAATTTTTGATGCAGGGTTGTGGATTTGTGTGGCTGCATTATTTCATTTTTGGGCTATATTGTTTTTTATTGTACTATACATAAGCATCGCTTTCTATTCATCAGATTATTATAAAAATTGGTTAATACCTTTGGTTAGTGTGTTTGTTGTTTTTACTATTATAACTGGTTATGAAATGATTATGCATAATACCTTTTATCAATTTTCTAACACAACTATTGTACGAGGGTTTCATGATGTAAGTTCACAAATTGACATTGCAATTATGATATTTTTTTCATTAATTCTTATAGTCTCTTTATTTTTTCTATCAGCAAGTGTAAAATCTAAATTACAGAAAAACAAAATGTCCTTTGTGGTGCTATTGTTCGCTTTGTTGGTAGCATTAATAATTATGTTTATGGCACCAAATAAAAGTGTTTCAATGCTTTTGTATGCGTATTTTCCTTTAGCAGTATTGTTTACCGTTTTTTTTGAAAGAATACCCAAAGTACCTCTACAATCATTAATTCTTTATTTATTATTATTTACATCTGTATTGCTGTGTTTTTTGTCTTGATAAAAGGATGTTAAAGCATGTCTTTTGAGTGTAAATAATATTGTACCTTTGAGCTACAAAAATTCTAATTATGTTTACAGAAAAAGCAAATAAAATTTTCCAAGAGGTTATAGATACATATCATATAGTTGATGATCCTTACCAATCATTTGAAAATAAGTATGATAAGGAAAATGATTTATTGGGACATTTATTATATAGAAAATGTTGGATTGACACTGTACAATGGCATTATGAAGATATTATCCGTGACCCAAACATTGACCCTGTTGCAGCGTTAGTTTTAAAACGTAAAATTGATGCTTCAAACCAAGATCGTACAGATATGGTGGAGTATATAGATAGTTATTTTTTAGAAGATAATAAAGGTGTTGTTGCTAAAAATAACGCTACTATAAATACCGAAAGTCCTGCTTGGGGAGTTGATAGATTATCTATCTTGGCATTAAAAGTATACCACATGAATGAAGAAGCAACTAGAACAGATGCTTCTGAAGTTCATAAAGCAGCTTGTCAGAAAAAATTAGATGTTTTGTTAGAGCAACGTGTTGATTTATCTACAGCAATTGATACACTTTTAAGTGATATCAAGTCTGGTGATAAGTACATGAAGGTGTATAAGCAAATGAAAATGTATAATGATGATGAGTTAAACCCTGTATTGCGAACTCAAAAATAACCGTCCTATTTTTAGCGTTTTCAAATAACAATGCTAAAACAGTTGCATGCCTAAATCCATACAGCATATATTAGTAATACGTCTCTCAGCAATGGGAGACGTTGCTATGTCTGTACCGGTTATTTCTGCTTTTGTAACTTATAACCCTAATGTAAAAGTAACGGTTTTAACACGAGCTTTTTTCGCTCCATTTTTTGAAGGAATTCCTAATGTAAATGTGTTTTCGCCTGACTTAAAAGTAAAGCACAAAGGTTTTTTAGGTATCAGAAAATTAGCTAAAGAATTATCAGAATTAAAAATTGATGCTGTTGCAGATTTGCATGATGTATTACGTTCTAATATTTTAATTCAGTTACTGCGTTTAAAAGGGATTCCGTATAAGCAAATTGATAAGGGGCGTGCAGAAAAAAAAGCATTAACTAGGGCAACAAATAAAGTATTTAAACCTTTAAAAACTACGCACAATCGTTACGCAGATGTTTTTAAGGAACTTGGTTTTCAGTTGAATTTATCTACCTATACTAGGTCTGTAAAAACTCCGTTGTCGGCTGATATATGGCAATATATTGGCGACACTGAAAAACAACTAATAGGTATTGCTCCGTTTGCGGCTCATAAAGGAAAAATGTATCCTTTAGAGAAAATGGAACATGTAATTAAAACACTTTCAAAGGAATATTTTGTGTTGTTGTTTGGTGGTGGAAAGGACGAGAGAGAAGTGTTAGAAAAAATAGCTGTAAAATATAGTAATGTTGTTAATGTTGCTGGGCAATTTTCTTTTAATGAAGAATTAGCAATCATATCTAACTTAAAATTAATGTTAGCAATGGATTCTGCAAATGGTCATTTAGCCGCAATGTTTGGTGTTAAAGTAATTACATTATGGGGTGCTACACATCCTTATGCTGGGTTTACACCTTTTAATCAACCAGAAACAAATCAGATTTTACCTGATTTAATAAAATACCCTTTAATTCCGACCTCTATTTACGGCAATAAACAAGTAGAGGGCTATGAAAATGTTATGTGTTCTATTTTGCCAGACACTATTATAAAGAGAATAAAAAAGGAGCTTAATTAGCTCCTTTTTTATTCTCTAGTTTTTCAATTAATTTTTCAAGCGCCTCATTGGTCGTTTTAATGTTGTCAATTTCCTGTTGTTGCTCTTGAATAGCTTTAATGGTTACAGGTATCAATTCACTATAACTTATACCTAAACGTTCGGCTTCAATTTGCTGAAGTCCTTTTTCAGGGTGTTTACCATCTACTAACCATTGTTTGTTAAGTATGACATCAGGAATTATTTTTTGAACTTCCTGAGCAATTAATCCAAGTTTAAGTTCCTTTTCTTTTTCAGGAATTATTAAATCATCTTTTTTCTCTTCTTTCCATTTAAATGAAACTGGTTGTAATTGAAGAATTTCTGATAATCCATAGGTTAGAGGAGTGATGTTTTCTTTAAGTCTTTCATCTGACGTATTAATAGTCCCGTTTGCTGAATAAACAGCAGTCCATCTATTTGAAGAACTACCAATATCTTGAGCGTTATTTGTTAAGGGGGTAAACATGTCACTAACCTGAATTTCATTTACACCATCCTCTAAATATTCTATTGAACCTACACCGGCAACACTACCAGAGTTTGTACCGTTCCATACTTGTAAATTATGTGTAGTTGTTGTTGCTCCAGTTCCAATAAAAACAGAACCTACATGATATACAGGGTCATTAACGGTATTTCCACTGTCCCAAGTCCAATCAGCATCGGAACCAGGAAAAGCTGTAGCAGGTTGCCAAGTGGCTTGTCCGGTGGCATCAGATACTAAAATTTTTCCATCGGCTTCAAAACCATCTTGTATTCTTAATGTTGGTAATGAATTAACAGTAATAATAACATCATCAATATAAACTTCATCATCATTAGAATCAACAGAACTGTCTTTTGTGTATTCCCATCTGTATGTATGAGTTCCTACTGTAGTAGGGAAAGATGTTGTAGTCCATCCAATAAGTCCTCCCCAATTATTTTGTTCAACACCATCAATGTAAAAACGTAGCTTATCACAACAGCTTTCAGTTGAAGTGCTATAAGCAAAAGAAATAGTAGCACCCTGAGCAGGAATGGTGGCAGAATATTCAATCCATGCACTTTCACTATGGGTTATAGCTCGGTTTCTAGCAGCTCTTACGCCACTATTAACTGTGGTATTTTGCGTTTGCCATGTATTATCTCCCCCTGTAGTAAATGGAGGGATGTTGTTGTCTTCAAATCCATCATTAAACATATTGTAAGGAGGGTTAGTATTTACTACATGTAATTTTGTAGAAGGGGTTGCAGTTCCTATACCTACATTACCAGTGCTTAAAGTCCTAATAGCTTCAGTATTATTAGTAGCCAAAACAAAATCTTGACTGTCAGTAGTTCCTACTTTATTAATTGCAGGGGTTGTACCTGCATTACCTATTGTTGACCAACTAGCGCTTGCTAATGAAACCCAAGCAGTACCGTTGTAATAGTAAAAGCCAGGAGAGTTATTGGTTTGATATATTAATAAACCCGTAGCAGGTGTAAGTATACCATTTCTTTCTGTTAATGTCATACGAGGAGTTAGTATCCCCTTTGTGTTGTCAGTGATTTCAAGTGAAGCACTTGCATCAGGAGATGTTGTTCCTATACCAACTTGTGAAAAAGTAATAATAGGAAGTGCTAACAGTAGTGAAAAGATTAATTTTTTCATATTATTATTTTTCTAATTCTTTTAACAATGTTTTTATTTCATTTTGCTGCTTCTTTATAGAAGAAATAATTTCTTGTTGTTCTTGCGTTGTTTTTATAACTACAGGAAGAATTTCAGCATAATTTACTCCTAAACGCTTCATGGGGTTTTTTTGTAAATTGCCATTTACAAGCTCCCATTCTTCTGATTGTACAACTTCAGGAAGTACTTGTTTTAATTCTTGAGCGATAAATCCTATTTTTTTACGTTTGTCTTTTTCAGGAACTATAGTTGCTCCATATTTTTCTTCTTTCCATTGGTATGCTACAGGATTAAGCTGCATTAAACTTTCCGTTCCGTATTTTAAAGTATTAATGCTTTCTTTTTCTCGCAAATCAGAAGTATTTATTGTTCCATTAACAGCAAAAACTTCACTCCATCTTAATGATGCAGACCCTATACTAATTGAATTATTAACTCTTGGGACTACGTGATGACTTATGGATTGTTCTGACTGAACATCTTCAAAATATTCATCATTACCTACGCCAAATTGAGTTCCCTCACCTAAAATTGCAGGTTCTTCAGTATCTATTAAATAAGAGGGAGCGCCTGTGTTGCCAACAGTAACATAGCCTGTTCGGTATATAGGATCATTTGTAGTTGACCCACTAGCAAAGCGCCAATCATCATCAGCAATACTTAAAGTGGCTGGGTCAGTCCAAACACCATTACCATTGGCGTCAGACAATAAAACAAATCCGTTGGCTTGATTGCCATCTTGAATAGTGATTACAGGATCTCCTGCGCTAATTTTTATGTTATCTACTGTAGCTCCCCACCCCCAATCGCCAACATATCTATATTGTAAACTATAAGTGTCACCAGCTGTTATTGCTACAGTGCTAGTAAAGCTAGTGTCTTCATTGCTACTTGTTAAGTTTAATAGTGTTGAAACAGGAGTGCTTGTTGTTTCGTTATATAAAACTACAGTGAATAGTTCGGGTGAAGAACCGTTAAAACTATAGTCAAAAGATATGGCTACTGAAGTTAATGGTATGACTCCTGTTTTTACAATTAAGGTAGCGTCTTGATCACATGCTGAATCACCATAATCAATAATAGCTCTATTTCCGTTACAGTTTGTACATGGTGCACTAGAACCATCAGTAGTGCTAATTCTCCAACTATCAGTGGCAGTACAGCCCGAGTTTGAGTCAAATGCGTATGGGTTATCGGTAGTTACTAAGGAGACATCGCCAGTAGCAACAGCACTAAAATCTTGTAAAAAACTATAAGCAGAAGCAGATGTGATATGTAACTTTGCAGTAGGGGTGCTTGTACCCATACCTACATTACCATCATCTAAAACTCTAGCAGTTTCTATATTATTTGCTTTTAATACTAGGCTTTGAGCATCTGTAGTACCTAGTATATTAGTTGCTGGTGTAGTACCGAAATTACCTGATAAGCCCCAGCCGTTTCCGCTAGCAAAAGGTTGCCAAATAGTTCCGTTGTAAAACCAAAACCCAGCTGCGCCATCAGTTTGGTATATTAATAGCCCTGTTGCAGGTGTGATTATAGCAGTTTTTTGCGCTGCTGTCATTCTTGGGGCTAAAATTCCTTTGTTGGTACTTGTAACATCAAGTGCAGCACTTGTGTTTGGTGTAGTGGTACCTATACCAATTTGAGCATTCATAAATAATGATGAAAAGCAAAATGCTAGTAAAATGTAAATTCTATTCATGATTATTTATTTTTTAATTGTTTAACACGTTGTAATAGTGCTGTTGTTTTATTTTTAAGTTCCAAAAGTTCAGTTTGTTGCTCTTGTTTACTTTTTACTAAAACAGCTAATAACTCTTCATAATTAATTCCTAAAAAATCGTTTTGTACTTTAATGTAGTTTTTGTGTTCTTTTTCACTTTTAGGTCTCCAAGTGTAATCGTATACAACTTCTGGTATAATTTGTTGAACATCTTGTGCTAATAAACCTAGTTTCAATTCTTTTTTATTATCAGGTATAATATATTGAAGATATTTTTCTTCTTTCCAATTATAAGAAACAGGTTGTAATTTCATAAGGTCTTTAATGCCGTATGGTAATGACACTACATTTGTTTTGTCTCTTCCATCGGAAGTTTGTATTGTTCCGTTTACAGCATATATTGTTCGCCATCTGTTTGTAGATGATCCTAAAGAATTCGAATTATCAAAATCAGGTACTAATTGGTGGCTGAAACGAGTTTCGTTGTTTCCATCTTCTAGATACTCTACATCACCAATTCCCATTGTAGTTCCTGTGTTAGCACCGTTATCAACATCTACATGATGGGTTGTGCTACCGGTTCTGCCAATAACAACACCGCCAACATGGTATACAGGGTCTGCGTAGGTGTTTCCTGAGGAGAAACGCCAATCGTCATCACCAGTTGCTAAAGGGGCTGAACTTCCCCAAGAGGCGTTACCATTTGCGTCAGAAGTTAATACTTTGGTAGCTCCTTGGCTTCCGTCTTCAAGTCTAAAGACAGGTGCTGTGCCTGTAATGTGTAACTTTGAGGTTGGATTAGATTGCCCAATACCAATGTCGCCATCTGCTTGAAAACGAATTCTTTCAGTATTGTTGGTGGCAATAATAAAATCTTGATTATCGGTTGTCCCTAAAAAGTTAGTGGTAGGGTTTGTTCCAGTGTCGCCAGTTAAACTCCATCCTGAAGAAGCAAAAGTTGTCCAAGAAGAGCCATTGTAATACCAGAAGCCTGTAGTTCCATCAGTTTGATAAATAAGTAGTCCTGTTGCGGGTGTGGTAATTGCATTTTTTTCACTTAACAACATGCGAGGTATTAATAAACCTCTTTCAGTGTTGGTAATGTCTAAAATGGCACTTGGGTCGGGTGTTGTTGTTCCAATACCTATTTGAGCATAGGATAACGAACACGTTATAATAAACGTGATTATCGTTAATAGTTTTTTCATTATGTAAAAGAATTTTCGGGTTAATATCTGTTACGACGATCACGAATATATTATAGAAAAATCTAGTTAGATAATGATTGTTACTATTTTCGATTAAATTAATGTATAATCGACGAAATACAAGTTTATGTTGTAAAAACTTAAAATTACAACATGAACTTGCCTTATTTTGTGGTAAATGTCTTTGAGGTAATTATTTATCGTATTTTAGATATTATCAAAATCAATTGAAATGATACTGCTTTTAGGTATGGCCTGGCAGGCTAATGTGATGCCTTCTTCAATTTCTGAATCTGTTAAAATAGAGTTTTTTAATAACTGAACTTCACCCTCTGTTACCTTGCACATACAAGAACTACACACGCCACCTTGACAAGAATATGGTGCGTCAATCCCGTTTTTTAAAGCGGCGTCTAACAAGGTTTCATCCTGTATTATGGTTATAGTAGTTTCTTCATCATCAACTAAAACAGTCATTTGTGCAGTACCGTTAAATTCTGAAGATGTTGTTGTTTGTGGTGTATTTGATGTTGAAGCAGTAAATAACTCATAGTGTATTTGATTTTTTACAATATGATTCTGTTGCAACTCATCAGACACAAGTGTAATCATGTCCTCTGGTCCACATAAATAAAAGCTATCAAAAGTTGTTGATTTGTGTTTGTTTCTTAAAATATAGTTAACTTTTTCTTGATCAATTCTTCCAAATAAAGCTTCAGATTCATTCGATTTTGTGTAGGTGTAATACAGGAAAAACCGACCGAAATAGTCTTTTTTTAAGATGTTTAGCTCATCATGAAAAATAGTGTCTTCAGATGTTTTGTTTCCGTACATCAATACGAATGAACTCTTTGGTTCGTTTTGAAGGACATCTTTTATCATCGCCATAACGGGTGTAATTCCGCTTCCAGCAACAAATGCTCCGTAAGTTTTTCTTTGATCTTTATCAGTTTTTAAAATAAACTTCCCTTCAGGTACGGCAACATCTAAGTGTTCTCCTTCTTTTAAAACGGTATTGGCGTAAGTAGAAAATATACCGTAATTAATCTGTTTTACAGCAACTCTAAGTTCTTCTGATTTAGTTGCAGAACATATTGAGTATGAACGTCTAACTTCACTGCCATTAATGTTGGTTCTGAATGTTAAATATTGTCCTGGAATGAAGTTAAAATCCTGTTTTAAATCATCTGGAATATTAAAACTTATTGAAACTGTATCTGAAGTTTCTTGTCTTATGTTTTTTACGCTAAGTGAGTGAAATCTCCCCATATTAATCTAATTCTTTTGTCAAAAATATAAAATCGAATGGCACTAGCTTAGTTATTTGTGATAAAATAACACCTAAGAAAATTACATACATAAATTATTTATGTATGTTTGTAAAACAAATTTGTACTATGAGTAACTCAAGATTATATAAAGGTAGCTTAACAA
>CAJXHW010000021.1 GCA_913054565.1 uncultured Kordia sp.
TATTTTGAAAAAAGATCGTTAATTGTTATGTTGTCCCTTTATCATTCTTAACCTACAACAAACCCATTGAAAAAACTGATCAAATACCTAGCTTTAATACTTATAGTCATTATTGGTTTTTTTGTGTTCAATAATACATCAGAATCTATAAAAATAGATAAACAGTTAAGTGCTAAAGTTTCTGTACAACAAGCCAAAGAAGAGCAACCCATATTGATTGAACGGTTTTCTGATAAAGTGACTAAAAAAGTGTGTAAGAAGTTAGATTTGTTATTAAAACGAATTAATAAACGACACGATTTTCACGGGGCTTTATTGGTTGCTAAAAAAGGGAAAATTCTTTATAATAATCAAGTTGGTTATAAAGATTTCAGGAAAAAAGAATTATTAGATGAAAATTCGGTATTTCAATTAGCCTCAGTAAGTAAACAATTTACTGCCGCTGCCATTATGATTTTGTATGAGAGAAATCAAATTAAATTGACAGATACAGTAAATAAATATTTTCCAAATTTTCCTTATAAAGATGTAACGATAAAAAATTTATTAAATCACACAGCTGGATTGCCTAAATATTTTTGGGTTGCAGAACATAAATGGAACCAGAAAAAAGCACCAAGTAATAGTGAAATGATGGCATTGCTAGAAAAAAGTAATGTGCAAAGATTCTTTAAACCTGGGCGTAATTTTGATTACTCAAATACAGGCTATTTTGTGTTAGCGTCTATTGTTGAAAAAGTTTCAGGCATGTCTTTTGGTTCGTTTGTAAGTAAAAATATTTTTGAGCCTTTAAATATGAATGATTCCTATGTTTATAGCTTTGAAAATGATTCAATTGGAGCCAATCAATTGGAAGGGTATTGTTTGTATAGAAAATGGCGACACAGAAAAATAAACAACACTATAAATGATGCTATTGTAGGTGATAAAAATGTGTATTCTACAAGTGAAGATTTGTTTAAATGGACTGTTGGGTTAAATAGTGAAAAACTATTCTCAAAAGAATCTTTAGCACTCATGTACACTAAAGGAGAAACGGATTATGGTAAAAAAGTACCATACGGATTTGGATTTAGAATTAAGACTGATAAAGAAAAAAAAATATACCATCATGGCAAATGGAATGGGTTTAGAACAGGATTAACGCAATATATAGAGGATGATTTGGTAGTGATTGTTTTGGAACATACCAGTTATGAAGGCATAGCTGCTTTAAATAAACGAGTAAAAAATATTGTTTCTAAAAATTTCAATCTTTAAAACAACCCTTCTTTACTACTTAGTTTAATAGCTTTTAAAACAGAAGACCCAAAAGCCATTGAGCGTTTACCATTCCATCCAAAATTTAAATCAGGATTTGCATTACTATCCTTAAAAGGCATTTCTAAAGTGTAGCTCATGTTACCATAACGTTCACCAATTTGTTTAGAACAGACTTTTAAGTTTGCTTTTCCTGGTAAGCTGTTGTCATAACGGTGCTTGTCTTGAAATTCACTGGTAATAGACATCCAAAGTTGTTTAAATCGATGTTCTTTTTCAATTGTATCAGATCTTAAGTTTGGTATACCCATTAAACTTGTAACAAAATTATAAGGAATGGCTTCATCACCATGTACATCCATCAAAAAATCAACACCTATGGCATCCATTTTTTTTAAACAATAATAAACCTCAGGGCTGTTTTCTATGCTTGGGTTTTCCCATTCTCTATTGTAATTTATACCTAAGCCATTCACACGTAAATTACCTGCAATACTTCCGTCAATATTCATGTTGGGTATGATGTAAAAACAATGATTTTCTAATAATGATTTACTGTTGTTATTACTCTCATTTAATAACTCCTCAACTAAACCTTGTATAAACCATTCTGCCATAGTTTCTCCAGGGTGTTGCCGTGCTATAAACCAAACTTTTTTATTATTGATGTCTGGCTTTCCAATAACTAATAATTCTACGGGTTTTCCTTCTGGTGTTTTGCAAAGTGTTTTAACAGTACATAATGAGCTTTTTGAAGCGGTTTCAACTAAAGCTATATGTTGCTGATAAGAAAATGGTTCAAAGTACGCCACGTATAATTCTTTTTGATCTGTAGGGATATCAAAAGCTAACACACCATTTTCATAACGTGTATCAATGCGAAACCAGTTTTTATTATCGTAAGAAACATTAACACGATAATTCTCCCAGCCATCAGGAAAAGCACTTTCACCAGCATTAGTTATTTGTATGTGTTGTGAACTGCCTAATTTAATATCTGATATCTTAAAATAGAACCATTGTAAAAAGTCTGAATTAGTATCTTTCGGTATAGTTAATTCAACTTGCTGTGGTGTTATAGAAATTACGTTGATATTTCCGGCGTCAAAATTACTGTGTATGTGCATGGATTGGTTTTTGTAAAATTAAGGAATTTTATCTTTTCAGAGGCAGATACTTTTATAGTATTGTTTATTTTTACCTAATACACTGTAAACTTATAGTCGTATTATATAATAAGAATTTTAGCATATGAATAATCAAACAATTTCCGGGCAAATAGTAGATGTAGTTGCAAAGCGAATTTTTAGTGGAACACTGCATATAGAAAACGGGAAAATTTCTAAAATTATTGAGGAGTCTGTTTCTGAGAATCATTATATAATCCCTGGTTTTGTAGATGCACATGTACATGTGGAAAGTTCAATGTTGATTCCTTCTGAATTTGCACGTTTAGCCGTTTGTCATGGCTCTGTAGCTACAATTTCTGACCCACATGAAATAGGGAATGTTCTGGGTGTTAAAGGCGTTAAATACATGATAAATAACGGTAAAAAAACACCGTATAAGTTTCATTTTGGCGCACCTTCTTGCGTGCCAGCAACTGGTTTTGAAACTGCAGGAGCAGAAATTACAGTTGATGATGTTAAAGACTTGTTGGCATTATCAGAAATTCATTATTTAACGGAAATGATGAACTTTCCAGGTGTGTTGTTTGATGATCCTGAGGTATTAGCAAAAATACAAGCGGCAAAAGATGCTGGAAAACCAATTGACGGACATGCGCCAGGGTTAATGGGGGCAGATGTTCAGAAATATATCAATGCAGGTATTACAACTGATCATGAATGTTTTACTAAAGCAGAAGCTTTAGAGAAATTAAAATACGGCATGAAAATTTTGATTAGAGAAGGAAGTGCGGCTAAGAATTTTGATGAACTTATTTCACTATTAAATGTCTATCCAGACATGATTATGTTCTGTTCAGATGATAAACATCCTAATGATTTGGTAGAAGGACATATAAACACTTTGGCAAAAAGAGCTATAGCAAAAGGTTGTAATATAATGAATGTGCTTAGGGCTTGTTCATATAATATTATAAAGCATTACAATATGAATGTTGGTTTATTGCAAGAAAATGACCCTGCAGATTTTTGTGTGGTTACCGATTTAAAAGATTTTAGTGTAATCAAAACTGTAATTAATGGGAGTTTAGTTGCCGAAAATAATAAAACATTAATTCCTTCAGTAGATGAAGAATTGGTAAATAATTTTAACTGTTCACCTATTACAATTGACCAAATAAAAGTGCCGGCTATCACAAAAAATATTAAAGTTATTGAGGTTGAAGACGGACAATTGGTGACTAAAAAAAGTACTGCTCAGTTAACACCTATAGATGGTTATTTAGAAAGTGATACGACTCAAGATGTATTAAAAATGGTAGTTGTAAATCGTTATTTCAATGCACAACCTGCAATCGCTTTTGTTAAAAACTACGGACTACAGCAGGGAGCGTTAGCTTCTTGTGTGGCACATGATAGTCATAATATTATAGCAGTAGGGGTTAGTGATGAAGATATTGTAAAGGCTATTAATTTAGTGGTAGAACAAAAAGGAGGTGTCTCGTTAGCTAACGGAATAGAAGAGCTTATTTTACCACTACCTGTTGCAGGAATCATGTCTGAAAAGAATGGTTATAATGTGGCTGATGCTTATGAAAAAATTGATTTACGCTCTAAAGAATTAGGTGTAAAACTTCAAGCGCCTTATATGACTATGTCATTCTGTGCGTTATTGGTGATACCTGAATTAAAGTTAAGTGACAAAGGCTTATTTGATGGTAATAAATTTGAGTTTACTACTTTAGAAAACTAGACTTCACGATACCTAAAACAACTTGTTATATGATCATTTACCATACCTGTAGCTTGCATGTGTGCATAAATAACAGTTGAACCTACAAATTTAAACCCTCGTTTTTTTAAGGATTTGGAAATGGAATCTGATAATTCTGTGGTAGCAGGAACATCTGCTAAAGTTTTAAAAGAATTTGTAATAGGTTTTCCGTTGGTAAAACTCCAAATATAATCAGAAAAACTTCCAAACTCTTTTTGCACCTCCATGAACAATTGAGCGTTAGTAATAGCTGCTTTAATTTTTAGTTTATTGCGAATAATTCCAGCGTTTTGCATGAGTTCTTCATACTTATATTCATCATAATTAGCCACTTTTTTGTAGTCGAAAAAATCAAAAGCTAGTCTGAAATTTTCACGTTTTTTTAAAATGGTAATCCAACTCAAACCTGCTTGAAAGGTTTCTAAAATTAAAAACTCAAACAATTGCTGGTCGTCATATACCGGAACACCCCACTCTAAATCATGGTACTGTTCATACAATTCATTGCCTTCACACCAGCCACACCGTATTTTAGTCATAAATCAAAATTTTAGACAACTGATAAATGTCATTATTTTTAAGCTATTCAATTAATATATTTGAGTTAAAGATACAAAAGTAAGGACGACTATTTTTTATCGTCAAAAAATAAGTTATAAATTTAAACATATGATGACTTACCCTAAATACAGAGCATTAATGGAAACTTTGGTTGCTCAAGGAAAATCTACAGGTGATGATCAAAGTGAAGAACGAGTTGATTTTACCTTTTTAAACAATAAACGTATGCAACGTTTGGATAAGAAAGCAGTTGTTCATGATGAGTTTGTTGAAAAAATAAAAAAATATGACAGACCAGTTGAGTGGATAGTACTTACGGAAAGTTGGTGTGGTGATGCTGCACAAATACTGCCGTATATTAATAAAGTGGCAGATTTAAATGAGCATATCGATTTAAAAATCGCATTGCGTGATGAGCATTTAGAGCTAATGGACCAACACTTAACCAATGGCGGACGTGCAATTCCGAAATTAATAATGGTGGATAAAGAAACCAAAGAAGTGTTAAATACTTTTGGGCCAAGACCTAATGAGGCAACTAAATTGGTTGAAGACTATAAAAACACCTATGGCGTTTTAACACCAGAATTTAAAAAAGATTTGCAACTGTGGTATACAAAAGATAAAGGACAAAATGCTGTAAATGATTTAGTCAGCTTACTTGCCTAAATAGTGTTGTTCAAAAGCAATAGGACAAATGGCTTTATCAGTACTAAAGTCACCTATTTTTGTACGTCGTAATTTAGATAAATGACCACCAGATTGAACTGCCTTTCCAAAATCAAATGCTAAAGAACGTATGTACGTTCCTTTGCTGCAAACCACTCTAAACTCTATTTTTGGCAAATCAATTTTTGTGATTTCAAATTCAGAAATATTGATTTGTCGCGGTTCAACAACAACGTCTTCATTATTTCTTGCGTATTCATATAAACGCTTTCCATCTTTTTTTAAGGCAGAAAATACTGGAGGATATTGTTCAATATCGCCAATAAATTGCTTTGCAGTATTATAAATTAACTCTTCAGTAATATGTGCTGTAGGAAATGTTTCTGTTACCTCAGATTCTAAATCATATGAAGGTGTTGTGCCACCTAAAGTAATTTCGCCCGTGTATTCTTTTATTTGCCCTTGAAATTCACTTAAGCGTTTGGTGAATTTACCTGTGCAAATAACTAATAAGCCTGTTGCTAGCGGATCTAAAGTTCCGGCATGACCAACTTTAATTTTTTTTATATCAAAGGCCTTTTTAATAACCCAACGCACTTTGTTAACGGCTTGAAATGAGCTCCAAGTTAAGGGCTTATCAATCAATAATATTTGTCCAGATTTAAAATCGTCTGCAGTCATTTTTTAATTTAATAGGGTATAAATAATAGCGATAACTCCAATTACAAAGCAGTATAAGGCAAAGTATGATAATTTACTTTTCTTTACTAAGGATATCATCCAGGTACAAGCAAATAAGCCTGAAACAAATGCTGCAATAAAACCAGCAGAAAGTGGTATTAGTTGATTGCTTTCAAATGACAAATCGCCTCCAAGAATGTCTTTTGCTATTTTTCCGAAAATTAAAGGGACTACCATTATAAATGAAAAACGGGCTGCTTTAGTTTTGTCTACACCAAGTAATACAGATGTTGATATGGTGGCACCAGAGCGAGATATTCCTGGTAACATTGCTATAGCTTGAGATACTCCTATTAATATAGCGTTATAAGTCGATACGTTTTTAGTCGTATTTTTTGCTTTATCTGCTAAAAATAGTAATGCTCCAGTAATTAATAGCATAAAACCAACAAGCATAATACTGCCACCAAATAATTGCTCCAGTTCATCTTCAAAAAATAAACCAACTATAACTGCTGGGAGCATTGAAATGGCAATTTTAAAAATAAACTGAGTATCCTCATTCCATTTGAATTTTAGCACTCCTTTTATAATGTTAAAAAGATCTTTTCTGAAAATTACAACGGTACTTAAGGCTGTTGCAAAATGTAACACAACAGTGAACAACAAGCTTTCTTCGCCTACAGAGGTGTCGCCTAAAATGGCTTTTCCTAACTCTAAATGTCCAGATGAGGATACTGGTAAGAATTCAGTTAACCCTTGGATTAAACCAAGGATAATCGCTTTAATAATTTCCATTTAGTCTTTTTTCTTTTTGTTAAAAAGAATCGCATATACTTGAATTCCAAATCCAATTAACACTAAAGTAGGTGCCAAACGAATGCGTTGAAAATTGTAGATATCTGTATTAAAAACCTTTGGGTCGTCACTACCACCACCAGACATTAATATAAAGCCAACAGCAATTACTGCTAAGCCAATAAACATAAGCTTGTAGTTTGCTTTTTTAAAGATGAAATCTGGTTTTTGTTCTTCACTCATAACGGAATGGTATGTTTTAATGCCAATTAATAGCTAATATAAATCGTCAGTTTTTAAATTTAAGAAACGCTGGGTTGCAAAAAAGGTGCTTATCCATGTAATTATAATTCCTAATATTACAACTGAAATACATAAAACAGCAAAAATAGTCGGTTGGGCTAACAGTTGCAATTCAGGTAAGTTTTTATCAAGGTAATACGCTACAACTATTAAACCAGCCACAGCTATTAATGAACCAATGATGCCTAAGCGAATACTTTTCCAGATAAATGGTTTTCTAATAAAATGCTTTGTAGCACCAACCATTTGCATGGTTTTTATAATAAAACGCTTTGAATATACAGCTAACCTAATAGAACTGTTAATAAGCAACATGGCAATAAACGCAAAAATAGCGCTGATAGCAATTAACCAGAAGCTAATACGCTTAACATTTTTATTCATTAAGGATACTAAATCGATATCATAGCGCACTTCATCAACATAATTTTTTTGTAATAAATCGGTTTTAATTTCTTCTAATTTATTTAAAGTTACAAACTCACTGTTTAAAAAAACATCTATTGAATTTTGAAACGGATTATAACCAATAAAGTCCATAAATTCTTCACCATTTTCCTCTTGAGCTATGGTAGCAGCTTCTTCTTTTGAAATAAAACGTGACGATTTTACATAATCAGACAGCTTTAAACTTTGTTGTAATTGTTTTATTTCAACATCTTTAACACCTTCTTTTAAATCTATAGACAGGGCAATTTGTTCTTTAAAATGCTTTTCAACTTTAGTAGCATTAATTACCAACAAGCCTAAAACGCCTAGTAAAAACAGGACTAAAGTAATACTGAGAATTACAGAAAAATAAGAAGATATTAACCGTCTTTTTTGATATTTTTCAAAGGATGCACTCATGAAAATTGATTGAATTTAAAGGGTAAAAATACTAAAAGTAAAATGAACTTGTAATTAAATTAACTAAACTTTTAGCTTTCGAAGTTTAAGAGTAAATTTGCAGCTATACAAAAGACAAACAAATGCACTATAATTTCAACGAGATAGAAGCCAAATGGCAAAAATATTGGGCAGATAACAAAACATTTAAAGCCTCAAATAGTACTGACAAACCAAAGTATTATGTATTAGATATGTTTCCGTATCCTTCAGGTGCAGGCTTACATGTTGGTCATCCGTTAGGTTATATTGCAAGTGATATTTATGCACGATTTAAACGTCATCAAGGGTTTAATGTATTGCATCCGCAAGGTTATGATAGTTTTGGTCTGCCTGCTGAACAGTATGCTATTCAAACTGGGCAACATCCGGCAGTAACTACAGAAACTAATGTGACACGTTATAGAGAACAACTGGATAAAATTGGTTTTTCTTTTGATTGGTCTCGTGAAGTACGTACTTCTAATCCCGAGTATTACAAACATACACAATGGATTTTCATTCAGTTGTACAATTCATGGTATAATAACGATTCTAAGAAAGCAGAAGATATTGCAACACTTATAGCAAAATTTGAAGCAGAAGGAAACACAACAGTTAATGCGGTTTGTGATGAAGATATTAAATTATTTTCTGCAGATGAATGGAACGCGTTTTCAGATAAGGAACAGCAACAAATATTATTGCAATACCGTTTAACGTTTTTAGCAGAAACAGAAGTGAACTGGTGTCCGGCTTTAGGAACAGTATTGGCAAATGATGAAATTGTAAACGGTGTTTCTGAACGCGGTGGGCATGAAGTGGTGCGTAAGAAAATGACCCAATGGTCTATGCGTATTTCTGCATATGCCGAACGTTTGTTAAACGGAATAGATTATAATCAAGATAGTTTAGATTGGACGGATTCTATAAAAGAAATTCAGCGCAATTGGATTGGAAAATCTGTAGGAGCTTCTGTGACCTTTAATGTAAAAGATCACGATGCTTCAATTGAAGTTTTTACCACACGTCCTGATACAATTTTCGGTGTGTCGTTCATGACGTTGGCACCAGAGCATGAATTGGTGGCACAAATAGTAACTGAGGAACAAAAAGATGCTGTTCAAGCCTATATTGAGTCTACTGCAAAACGTAGTGAACGTGAGCGTATGGCCGATGTAAAAACCATTTCTGGTGTGTTTACAGGGGCTTATGCAGAACATCCGTTTACTAAAGAACCAGTTCCGGTTTGGATTGGTGATTATGTGTTAGCAAGTTACGGTACAGGAGCTGTTATGGCGGTACCTTGTGGTGATCAGCGCGATTATGACTTTGCAAAACATTTTAATATTTCTATTCCTAACATTTTTGAAAATGTTGATATTTCAGAAGCGGCTCATGCTGATAAATCAGTGAAAATTGCAAATTCTGATTTCTTAAACGGTTTGAATGCTAAAAAAGCGGCTAAGCTTGCCATTTATAAATTAGAAGAATTAGGACAAGGACAAGGAAAAACACAATACCGTTTGCGAGATGCTGTATTTTCACGTCAGCGTTATTGGGGAGAACCTTTCCCGGTATATTATAAAGATGGCATGCCTCAAATGATTGATGCAGCGCATTTGCCAATTAAATTACCAGAAGTAGAAAAGTATTTACCTACTGAAACAGGTGAGCCACCATTAGGTAATGCAACCGAGTGGGCGTGGTGTACTGAAACAAATTCGGTTGTAAGTAATGATAAAATAAATGACACGAGTGTTTTTCCATTAGAATTAAACACCATGCCGGGTTGGGCAGGAAGTTCCTGGTATATGTTCCGTTATATGGATTCACAAAACTTAGGTGAATTTGCTTCTAAAGAATTACTTGATTACTGGCAAAATGTAGATTTATACATTGGAGGTTCTGAACATGCAACAGGACACTTGTTGTATTCTCGTTTCTGGACAAAGTTTTTACATGATAGAGGGTTCTTGTCAGTAGATGAACCGTTCAAGAAGATGATCAACCAAGGTATGATTTTGGGGACAAGTGCTTTTGTGTATAGACTTTATACCATACCAATATTTGGTAAAAAATCTACAGGAAATATTGAAGCAGCAGCAGTTAGAAGTTTTACTTCTTCGGTTTTAGTAAGTAAAAGTATAGCTGAACAAATAGAAGATAAAACAATTTCTACTGAATCATGGGATGAAATTCGAAAGTCATTACTTGGGCAAATAGAATCAGTAAATAAGAGTTTACCAGAAGGTGAAACCAATTATTCAACTCACATCTCTAATTTTAGACCATTATCATACCATGTGGATGTGTCTTTAATAAATGCTTCTGATGAATTAGATATAGAAGGATTTAAAAATCACCCTTTAAATCAAGATTATAAAAATGCCATATTTATAGGAGAAAGTGGAGAAATTATAAATAGTGACAACGACACCTATAAAGTAGGTCGTGAGGTTGAGAAAATGTCGAAGTCTAAATACAATGTTGTCAATCCAGATGATATTTGTGAGCAATATGGTGCAGACACCTTACGTTTATACGAAATGTTTTTAGGGCCTTTAGAGCAAGCAAAACCTTGGAATACTGCTGGTATTACAGGGGTGCATAACTTCTTAAAGAAATTATGGAAATTATATGCTGATGATAAGGGCGTAAAAGTAACTAATGCAACTCCAACTGCTGATAACTTAAAAACATTGCATAAAACCATTAAAAAAGTAACTGAAGATATTGAGAATTTTTCGTTCAATACCTCTGTGTCTACGTTTATGATTTGTGTGAATGAATTGACTGCTCAAAAATGTAGTTCTAAAGACATTTTAGAACCTTTAGCGGTATTAATGGCACCGTATGCACCACATATTGCAGAAGAATTATGGCAGTTGTTAGGGCACACAACATCAATTTCAGATGTGCAATTTCCGAAGTTTGAAGAGAAACATTTGATAGAAAGCAACAAAAATTACCCTGTATCTTTCAACGGTAAAATGCGTTTTATGTTAGAGTTGTCTTTAGATTTAAGTAAAGACGCTATTGAAGCTGCTGTTATGGCTGATGAGCGTACTAAAAAACAATTAGACGGTAGAACGCCTAAAAAAGTGATTATTGTCCCTGGGAAAATTATCAACTTGGTAGGATAGATTAAATGTTTAGTTATTATAAAAAAAAGCCAGTTCTTCGGAATTGGCTTTTATCGTTTTAAAGAAAAATGTGATGTAAACTCCCGTTGCCGTCCTTTAGGAAATTTTTCGGTAAAGATTAGTTTAAACCAATAATCACTTGCAGGTAATTGATTGCCTTTATAAGTGCCATCCCAACCTTTGCTTTGGGCATCTAATTGTATAATTTCTTTTCCGTAGCGATCAAAAATATAAATATTTATATAGGCAAGTTCTTTGGTATTTGGAATATTCCAATAATCATTAATACCATCGCCATTAGGGGTGAAAAATTTCGGATAACTCAGTACTACCAGTTCAATAGTTTCTATAAAACATCTTTCAGTGTCAATAATAGTTATGGTATGTAAGCCAGCGCTTACATTATCAAATTGTCCACTTGATTGGTAAGTGCCACCATCGAGACTGAATAGATAAGTGCTGCTCCCTGTAGCTGTAGCTATAATCTGATGTACATCTGCAAAAGCTTCTGTTGTAACATTAGCGTCAAAAAAATCAGGACCAGTAGTTATTGTGATATTAATTTCTTTTATCAACACACAATTTAGATTAAGATCTTCTATACGTCCAAAAATGATTTGAGGATTTGAAGTGTTGGTATATGTCGTTGGGTTTGTAATGGCGTTTGTAGCATTAATAGCATCTTGCTCGGTGAGGTGGTAGCTAGTTTGATAAGGATTTAGACTATTTAATTCCATTATAAGTTCTGAGTCAAAAATAGTCAAATCTATTTCTGTAAAGCTATCAGGGCTGCCGTCATTATCACACACAATATATTCTAATGGCGGATCGGAAAAAATTGTGTCAGTAAATTCTACGGATGTAGTGTCTGAGCTTGTTATTGTATTCCCATCACATAATGTATAAACAACTTCAGCTCTATAATTATGAATAGCTGTTGGACACACGCTAATTTCATTTTGTCCTGTAGCAATAATACTTCCTGTAGCATCATCGTACCAAGTTATTTGTGTGTTGGAAGGCCCAGATGGTGCAAAGCGCCAGGCTTCATTTTCTGTAGTCCATTTTCCTGTATTACGACCACTAGGTGTTAGACCTTCAGACCCTGTTGCATTTTGGATTCCTAATAAGCTATTTCCATTATTCCAATCGTCACAAGTCGATTTTTTTTCAATGTACACTTCAATAATATTTGTTGATTCATATAACACCATTTGAAAAGTAGAGTTGACATTTATACAATCAAATAAAGGAACTTGATAATAGCTTACCACGAGTCTTCTACAAGGATAGTCTCCAAATAATTCCCAACCAATTTGCCCACCTTCACTAGGGTCTATATCATGAAATACACCATAAATAGCATTAACTATTTTTTTAGGCTCTGCTGTAGAGGGAAATTGCCCATTTGGGATGCTTAAATTAAATTCCCATGCACATTCATCTGCTGAGTCATTATAGCCATTGTCATTTATTGTACTAATATCAAATGATATGGCTCCATTTGAACTCACAACGGCTTCAGAATATTCTTGATTGTAAAAACAAAAATTAAAAGGGAGTATAACTTTTGGGTCAGACCACACATCATCAGTATTAACACTAATAGGGTTTGCTAAACCTGTAAATGGAAATATTGGCGCATAATCTATCTCTTCTACAGTATAGTTTGTAGGTGTACCTGTTTCAGGATAATTAGCGACAAGATCTACACATCCATCATCAGAATTACAATTAATATAGATGGTTTCATTGTTGTTGATATCTGTTATTTTTACTTCAGGACACCCATTAAGCTGACCAAATATAAAAGAGGGCAATAGGAGAGTAGTATATATAAAAATACGGTTACAATACATATGTTACTATGTTTAGGGGTTTCTTGTAAACGATTTAGGTCTAATAAGTTACGAAATTTTAGTT
>CAJXHW010000022.1 GCA_913054565.1 uncultured Kordia sp.
TAAAAAAATTATGATTTCTTTTGATAAGTATCAGTGTATGAGCTGTGCGCAGAATAAAGAAATATACAGACAAGGCTTTTGTAAATCTTGTTTTTTTAAGACACCTCTTGCTGGAGAGTGGATTATGCATCCTGAAAAATCTACTGCACATTTAGGTGTAGCTGATAGGGATTTAGAATTTGAACAGCGCGTCCAACTACAACCTCACATTGTTTACTTAGCATTAAGTAGTACTGTTAAGGTAGGAGTAACACGTAAAACACAAGTGCCTACACGTTGGATAGATCAAGGTGCAGTACAAGCTTTACCTTTGGTAGAGGCACCAAATAGATATCTAGCAGGAATTGCTGAGGTGGCCTTAAAGAGTCATGTGGCAGACAAAACCAATTGGCGAGCGATGTTAAAAAATGAAGTGTCGGAAGTAAATTTAACTCAAGTTAAAACTGATTTAGAACAGTATTTGCCAGACGAGGTGCAGCCTTATGTGTTAGAGAACTCAGAGTTGATTGATTTAAATTTTCCTGTGCTTGCCTATCCACAAAAAGTTAAAAGCCTAAACTTATCAAAAACTCCTGAATATTCTGGTGTATTAAAAGGAATTAAAGGGCAGTATTTAATTTTTGAGGATCATACAGTATTTAACGTACGAAATAATGAGGGGTTGGTAGTGAATTTTAATGTAGGGTAAATTATTTTTAGTTTTATAAATATTGTTTTAAGTGCTGATAAATATCATAATATTCATTACGTCTGTTACGTAACTTTGGGTATATAATTAAAACAGATAAATATGAACAAAGTAGAATTAAGTCAAGGAGAGGTTAAAGTGAAACTTACTCAACTAAGTAAAGGGAAATTATCATTTTCTGAATTAGGGATAGATAATGAAAGTAATAGTTTGGAGAGTGGTTTACTTCGTTTAGTATTTGACCTAAGTGAATTGAGAGATTATAATTATTATCAAGTACCAACTATAGAGGTGGTGTATGAAGAAAATATGTCTGAAACTCTTTGGGTTTGTGAATTTAATGGAAAAACAATTTTAGATAAATTGGATCATCATGGGCATTCTACTGTTTTGTTGTTAAACAGAAAGGTGTTATCTGATTTAGAGCAACATCATGAAAATATATTAATTGTTCATGCTGAATTTCCTCAGCCTGCTAATCTTAATTTAGAGAAGTCTTATATACACTTTTTTAAATAATAAAAGCATTACTTCATATAGTTCAGAGAGTGTTTTTCTCTCTGAACTTTTTTATAGTTTCCAATTTTGAAGTTGATCTAGATATAAATAACTTTCTGCAAATTTTCTGTGTTCAAGACCTGTCATTTTTTCTACTAAATTCAACGCGGATATATAACTTGTTAAACCCCTAGTTATTAAGGGTTTTTTATTTAAAAACCGTCTTTTATAATTCCTCTACTAGTTGAATGTTGTTTCCACAGGTGTCATTGAAAACTACAATTTTTACGGTTCCCATTTTAGTTGGTTTTACACTAAACTCTACACCGAGTTCCTTCAGTCTTTCATATTCAGAATCTATATTTTTCACGTCAAATTGCGTCCATGGTATTCCTGCTTCCAACAATGCATCTTGATATACTTTAGATGGTTCAAAATGGTTTGGAGCAGGCTCTAATAATAATTCTGGACCATCTTGCCATTCTTCTGAAACTAGAGTCAACCATCGATTACCACCTCCTAATGGCTCATCTTTCCTTTTAATGAAGCCTAATTTTTGGGTGTAAAAATTTAAAGCTTTTTCTTGATCTCGGACTGGAATGCTTATTAATGTTACTTTCATTTTTTATAATTTAGGTATTATGATCAATCTTTTTGTTCAAAATTAGTTGTCTAGTAATGCAACTAATTTAGCAATTAAAACCCAAATAATAAGCTTCAAGTAAATAACTAAGTAGTTTTGTGTATCATTGTTATAATGAATATTAATCTTCAGAAATATTTCCTGAAGAAAATTCAAGGCCATCATTTTGTTGTGAAATTTCAAAATATCCAACAGTTGGGGTGTAGTGATTTTTATCATTCACAATACCCCTCATATCTACCTGTAAATTATACACTCTAATTTTTCCGTTTATTTTTTCAACAGTATAGAATCCTTTTGCAAACCAGCGCATTTTTTTAGCTACATTAATAGGAAATGAAAAAACGCCATAATTCTTTTTATTCAACAAGTTGTATTTTATCATATAAATACTGTCAGAGCTTTTGGCCACGCCATACCAATTAATATTAGCAATTCCAACTGGCATAGTGAGTAAGTGTTCATACTTTATTTTTTTTGCAGAGAATAAAGACGATACCTGGTGTTCAACATATAGTTTGTTTACAAGAGTTAACCCAAGGTAGACTGAGCTAAAAAACAAACCATAATAATTAAATTTAGGTTTCTTTTTCCACAAGCATAAAAGAAGACCAATTAGTAGCGGTAACGTGTATAGTGGGTCAATAACATTAATACTATCATAACTAACTCTTTCATTGCTAAATGGCAAATACAGTTGAGTGCCATATGCTGTGAAAGTATCGAGTAAGACATGAGTAATTAAACAGAGCCATGAAAAAATTAACAAACGTAAAAATGAAAAGGCATTTGTATAGGGCCATTTGCTAAGAAAGTAAGCCATAAGAAAACCTCCAATTAGTGTAAAAAGAATGGAGTGACTATAGCCTCTATGAATACTAAGCATTTCATAAGAATCATATACAGTATATAATAAAACATCTAAATCTGGAATAGTAGCAACAACGGCACCTAATATAGCTCCTTTAGGTTTAAATTTTCTACCAAGAAGAGCATGTCCAATTGCAGCACCTAAAACAGCTTGTGTAATACTATCCATTAAATAAGTATTTAGTTATTAAATTGGTTGCTATCTTTTGGATGTGAAGTAAGCAAATAAAGTTAATTAATTTTATTTAATAAATCCCAAAGAACAACACCGCAAGTGACAGATATATTTAATGAATGTTTAGTGCCTAATTGAGGTATTTCAATACAAGTGTTTGAAGCAGTTACCACATCTTGTTGCACGCCTTTCACTTCGTTACCCATAACAATAGCAATTTTCTGATCCTTATTAGGTGTAAAATTATCTAGCATTACAGCATTTTCAGCTTGTTCAATACTTGCAATATAAACTCCTTCAGCCTGTAATTGCTTAATTAAAGATAAGGTGTCTTTTTTATATTCCCATTCAACAGAGTCAGTTGAACCAAGTGCAGTTCGTTGTATATCTTTATTTGGTGGTGTAGCAGTAATACCACATAAGTAAACCTTTTCAATTAAAAAGGCATCACTAGATCTAAATACAGATCCTACATTATTAGAGCTTCTAATATTGTCTAAAATTACAATTATTGGGGTTTTTGTTGCTGATTTAAATTCAGTTACAGATTTCCTGTTTAATTCGCTATTTTTTAATTTTCTCAAAATGACTGCTTTTTATATGTTGCAAAAATCAATAAAATAAGTCACAAAAAAAAGCACTTTTACAAGTGCTTTTAATATTGAGTGTTAGCTGTTAGCTTATTTTGCTACTGAAGCTACGGGCTTTTTTAAAGTTACCTTTTTAGCATTTGGGTTAGCTAAAACTTTACCTTTAATCTTAACAATTTTTGTAGGAAAGTTTACAGCGTTTGATGTTACTGTAATACTCTTTGAAAAAGGTTGATTAGCTCTTTTTGTGTCATATTTAACTTTCATTACCGCTGATTTTCCTGGTAAAATAGGTTCAGTTGGTTTTGTAGGTACTGTACAACCACATGACCCTTTAGTTTTTGTAATAATCAATGGGGCATCTCCAGTGTTTTTAATAATGAATTCACGTTCTCCATTAGAGGCATATTCTACATTACCGTAATCAATAACTTCTTGTTCAAACTCTATTTGTGCTCCTTTAGTTTCTTGTGCGTTTGCTGCTGTAAATAATGCTAATGCAAATACAAATGTGATTAATTTTTTCATGATAATTTAATTGTTTTTTATTTGGTGTTAATTATTTCAATAATGATGCCAAGTTTGACAAGTTTTCCAAAAATACTAAATCTTAGAGTAATTCAAAATATAATTGTCCTATTTTCATTAAATTCGCACCTTACTAACTAAAATGCAGACCCATTGGCAACTAAAGAAAAAAAAGTCACTCCACTAATGAAACAATATAACACCATTAAGGCTAAATACCCTGATGCAATGTTGTTGTTTAGAGTGGGAGATTTTTATGAAACATTTGGTGAGGATGCCATTAAGGCTGCACAAGTATTAGGTATAACTTTGACCTATCGTAATAATGGTGGTGATAAATTAGAGTTGGCTGGTTTTCCTCACCATTCTGTAAATACGTACTTACCTAAGTTGGTAAAAGCCGGGATGCGTGTGGCAATATGTGATCAGTTAGAAGATCCGAAGCAAACAAAAAAAATAGTAAAAAGGGGGGTTACAGAGTTAGTGACACCTGGTGTTGCATTGAATGATGAGGTGCTAAATTCGAAAGTAAATAATTTTTTATGCGCACTACAATTTGGTAAAAAGCATATAGGAATTTCGTTACTGGATGTTTCTACAGGAGAATTCTTATTGGCACAAGGAAATCAAGAGTATATTGATAAATTATTGCAAAATTTCAATCCAAGTGAAGTTTTGGTGCCTAAAAACAAAAAAACTCAATTTGTAGAGGCCTTTGGTAAAGCGTACCATTCTTTCTATTTAGAAGACTGGATTTACAAACACGATTATGCTAATGAAATACTTACAAATCATTTTAAAACAAGCTCGTTAAAAGGTTTTGGTGTAGCGCATTTAGATGAAGGTATTGTAGCTGCAGGGGCTATTCTCTACTATTTGTCAGAAACACAACACAATAAATTAGAGCATATTACGGCAATTAATAGAATTGCTGAAGATGAATATGTTTGGATGGATCGTTTTACAGTCAGAAATTTAGAATTATACGGGTCACAATCAATAAACGCAGTAACGCTTTTAGATGTTATTGATAAAACAATATCCCCAATGGGAGGACGTTTGTTAAAACGTTGGTTGGCATTGCCATTAAAAAATGCATCACGCATCAAACAACGTCATCAGGTAGTTTCATACTTATTAGATGAAACCCAGGTTTTTGATAAAATAAGAAGTTATACAAAACAAATAGCCGACTTAGAGCGTTTAATTTCAAAGGTGGCAACTCAAAAGGTAAGTCCACGCGAAGTTATTCAATTGAAAAATTCTTTAGAAGCCATTGTGCCAATAAAAACTATTGCAACAACGTGTACTAATGATGCATTAAAAACAATAGGAGATAATTTGAACAGTTGTGATTTATTACGTTCTAAAATTAAAGAAACGTTAAATGAAGAGGCGCCTGTAAATATTAATAAAGGAAATGCTATAGCAACAGGTTTTTCTGCAGAGTTGGATGAGTATAGATCTTTAGCCTATTCTGGAAAAGATTATTTAGATAAAATGTTGCAACGTGAAACCGAGGCAACAGGGATATCATCATTAAAAATAGCTTCAAATAACGTCTTTGGGTATTATATAGAGGTAAGAAATACGCATAAAAATAAAGTGCCTGATACATGGGTAAGAAAGCAAACACTTGTAAATGCAGAGCGTTATATTACAGAAGAGTTAAAGGAGTACGAAGTTAAAATATTAGGCGCCGAAGAAAAAATTGGGGTTTTAGAACAGCAGTTATTTGCTGATTTGGTTTTATGGATGACAAGCTATATTAAGTCTGTTCAGCAAAATGCAAATTTGATTGCACAATTAGATTGTCTATGTTCATTTGCTGAGCTTGCAACAATTAATAATTATGTGTTGCCAATTATTGATGATTCTTATGAATTAGATATAAAAAATGGTCGCCATCCTGTAATAGAGAAACAGTTACCGTTAGGAGATGTATACATTGCAAATGATGTGTTTTTAGATAATGAAACACAACAAATGATTATGATTACTGGGCCAAATATGTCTGGTAAGTCGGCTATTTTGCGTCAAACGGCATTGATTGTATTGTTAGCGCAAATGGGAAGTTTTGTTCCAGCAGATAGTGCCAGAATAGGTTTGGTAGATAAAATATTTACTCGTGTAGGAGCAAGTGATAATATTTCAATGGGTGAATCAACCTTTATGGTAGAAATGAATGAAACGGCTTCAATATTGAATAACTTGTCTGACAGAAGTTTGGTTTTATTAGATGAGATTGGGCGAGGGACGAGTACTTATGATGGGGTATCTATAGCTTGGGCAATTTCAGAATACATTCATGAACATCCAGCAAAGGCAAAAACATTATTTGCAACTCATTACCATGAGTTAAATGAAATGACTGAAACATTTAAGCGAATTAAAAATTTTAATGTCTCAGTTAAAGAAACGAAAGACAATGTTCTTTTCCTGAGAAAATTAGTTAAAGGTGGAAGTCATCATAGCTTTGGTATTCATGTGGCAAAAATGGCAGGTATGCCGCAGCAAGTTATCAGAAAGGCCAATAAAATATTAAAAAAATTAGAGAAATCACATTCTTCGGAAGAGTTAACAGATAATTTAAATGCTGTGCAGGATGAAATGCAATTAAGCTTTTTTAATTTAGATGATCCATTGCTTTCAGATCTTAAAGATGAGATATTACATACTGATATAGATACACTTACGCCCATTGAAGCCTTGATGAAATTAAATGAAATTAAGCGAATGTTGGTGAAACCATGATGTACTTGTGTTGTTTGACGATGAATTGTGTTTTTTAGCGAAAACCAATAATTTTTTGTTGTGAATAGTTTGTTTTTTGTTGTGAAAACAACATTTTTATATATATTTACAGTCTCCCGGAAAAACGTAACTAATTCAATTTTAAAAAGTTATGTTATGAAAGTGATTTGTGTATTCTTATTAAGTGTTTTGATGTTGTCGTGTGAAAAAGATAACACAGTAACATCCGAAAATTTAATTTCAGAGAATGATATTTTAGGCAGTTGGAGGGTAACGTATTTAGAACATGCAGATGTTTCTGAATTAACAACCTATGAGTTTGAGTTTACACCTAATAATGTTTTGTTGATAACAAAAGAGGGTGTTAGTACACTAGGATCTTGGGAAATTATGCAAGGTTCTAAAAATTTAAATATATTAATACCACAGAAGGATTATCCGCTAAGAACTATGCATAGTTTGTGGGAAGTGAAATCTGCTTCTAGTGCTAGTTTAGAGCTTTTTGAAACAGAAAGTGACCATGGGTATTTAGAAAAATCAGAGTTAACAAGGTTATAGATAGTTTATTTTGAGTTAAGAGAACACGGTATTTAGGTATCGTGTTTTTTTATGGGTGTAGCTTTTTTAACAGTGTCATAGTTTTCATTGTAGCTCCCGCTTTTTGAGTAACATAGGTTTTGTTTATGTTTCCAGTTGTAGTTCTTAGTTTTTCAGAATCAATTAATTTTTCTAACGTATCTTGATATTCAGTTTTTGAATTTATAACCATAATTCCTTTTAGGTTTACTAAATCAATAGCTTCTTGAAATTTATGATACTTAGGTCCAATTATAATTGGAGTTCCAAATGTAGCAGGTTCCAATGTATTATGTAATCCAGTTTTAAAAGCCCCCCCAACATAAGAAATATCTGCATAGCTATATATTTTAGTCAATAAGCCTATGCTATCAATTATAAATACATCATAGTCTTCTAGCTTTTTATCAGGCATTTGTGAGTATAGAAGAACAGATTTTGTAATACTTTTTTTTAATTTTTCGACATGATGTTTATTTATATTGTGTGGGGCAATAATATGCTTAACAGACTTAGTGGTCGTGTTAATAAAATCTATGTATACGGCTTCATCTTCTGGCCAAGAACTACCGTAAACAATGGTAGTTGTTTTATTTTTAAAACGTTCTATAAAAGGCAAGGAATTATCACGACTTACAATTTCAATAACCCTATCAAACCTAGTGTCACCAGTAATTGATGTATTTGTAAAATTGATGGTGTGAAGTAGTTGTTCAGAACGTTTATTTTGAACAAAAAAATGATTGAATGCTTTTAATGATTTTCGCATCCATTTTCCGTACCATTTAAAAAAGAGCTGTTCTTTTCTGAAAATACCAGAAACTAAATAAGTGCTAATATTTTGATTATGAAGTTGGGTTAAATAATTTGGCCAAAATTCATATTTCACAAAAATGGCAAACTCTGGTTGAACTATTTTAACAAAATCCTGAGCATTTTTTTTGGTATCTAATGGTAAGTAGCAAATAACATCTGCAGCACTGCTGTCTTTTTTTACTTCATAGCCAGATGGAGAAAAAAAAGTAAGTACAATTTTATGGGTTTTATAGTGTTTTTTTAAACCTTCAAGTATTGGTAAACCTTGCTCAAATTCGCCTAAAGAGGCACAGTGTACCCAAATTGTTTTATCATTAGGTTGAATATGTTGTTTCAATTTACACCATACATTTTTTCTGCCGTCTACAAAAAGTTTGGTCTTCGGATTGAATAGCGCTACAACCTTTATTAGGTAATGCATTAGCTGGGTAAGAATAGAGTAAATTGTGATCAATGTATTGTGAAAATAAAATTCTAAAGCTAAAATACATTTCTTAAACCAAAATCAAGAAATAAACAGATTTGATTTTGTATTTTTGAACAAATTCTCAGTTAATATTGATATGAAAAAAATTCAAATGGTTGACTTAAAAGGTCAATATGAAAAAATAAAAGATCAGGTAAACACTTCAATATTGAATGTGTTAGACTCTACAGCATATATTAACGGGCCTGAAGTTAAAAAGTTTCAGGAAGAGCTTGAGGCTTATTTAGGTGTTAAACACGTAATTCCTTGTGCTAACGGAACAGATGCTTTACAAATAGCAATGATGGGACTTGGTTTAAAACCAGGTGATGAGGTCATTACCGCTGATTTTACTTTTGCTGCAACAGTAGAAGTTATTGCGTTGCTAGGGCTAACCCCAGTTTTAGTTGATGTTAATCCTGATGACTTTAATATTGATATTGCAGCTATTGAAAAGGCAATAACACCAAATACAAAAGCAATTGTTCCAGTACACTTATTTGGGCAATGCGCAAATATGGATGCCGTTATGGCTTTAGCTAAAAAGCATGATTTATTTGTTATTGAGGATAATGCTCAGGCTATTGGAGCTAATTATGCTTCAAAAAGCGGACAGCAGAAAGCAGGAACTATAGGACATGTAGCGTCAACATCATTTTTTCCGTCTAAAAACCTCGGATGTTATGGTGATGGTGGTGCAATATTTACTAATGATGATGCTTTGGCACATACAATTAGAGGTATTGTTAACCACGGTATGTATAAACGATACCATCATGATGTTGTAGGTGTTAATTCACGATTAGATTCTGTACAAGCTGCGGTGTTAAGAGCTAAATTGAAGAATTTAGAAGACTATAATTCTGCAAGACAGTCAGCAGCATCAAAATATGATGCCGCATTTGCATCTGTTAAAAATGTAATCACGCCTGTGCGTAATGGTCATCATGTATTTCATCAATATACATTAAAGGTTAAAAATGTTGATAGAGATGCATTAGCACAATTTTTAAATGATAATAATATACCTTGTGGTGTATACTATCCAATACCGTTACATAGTCAAAAAGCATACGCAGATTCTCGTTACAATGAATCAGATTTTCCTGTGACAAACCAATTGATAAAAGAGGTTATTTCATTGCCAATGCATACAGAATTAGATGATGAGCAAATCAAGTTTATAACATCCAAAGTTATTGAATTTGTAACTAAATAACATCTATATAATTGATTTTAAAAGTTCTGTTATAAAGGCTTTTTTACAAACTAAAAAAGGATATAGTTTTAATGAAAATATTAGTTACTGGTGGAGTAGGGTTTATAGGATCACATACCGTGGTTGAGTTACAAGAAAAAGGACATGACGTTGTCATTATTGATAATTTGTCAAACTCTTCAGAAGGTGTCTTAAAAGGTATTGTTGCAATAACAGGAATAGTTCCAGAATTTGTTAAACTTGACTTGCGAGATAAAGCCGATGTTAGTGCTTTTTTTGAAACCCATGAAATTGATGGAGTAATACATTTTGCTGCCAGTAAAGCTGTAGGGGAAAGTGTGGATAATCCGTTATTGTATTATGAGAATAATATTTCCACGCTAATTTATGTGCTACAAGAACTAGAGAAACATCAAATTTCAAACTTTATTTTTTCAAGTTCATGTACAGTTTATGGCCAAGCAGATGAATTACCTATAACAGAAAACGCATTAGTTAAAAAGGCAGCGTCACCATATGGTAATACAAAACAAGTTGGTGAAGAGATAATTAAAGATGTATGCCATATATCAAAGCAATTAAACGCTATAGCATTACGTTATTTTAATCCTATAGGAGCGCATCCATCAGCAGAAATAGGGGAATTGCCTCTTGGTATACCTCAAAATTTAGTGCCATATATTATGCAAACTGGTATTGGTGTCCGAGAAGAACTATCAGTGTTTGGAGGAGATTATCCAACAAAAGATGGTACGTGTGTTAGAGATTATATTCATGTGGTAGATTTAGCAAAAGCCCATGTTGTTGCTATGGAGCGGTTATTAGATAGTGAAAATTCAGAAAATTTTGAAACCTTTAATATTGGTACAGGAAAAGGAAGTACAGTATTGGAGGTTATTGAGTCTTTTGAACGAGTGACTAATACGGTGTTAAATTATAAGATTGTACCTAGAAGAGCAGGAGATGTCACTGCTGCATACGCAGATACTACAAAAGTGAAGTCTGAACTTGGTTGGTCTGCGCAATCCAGTTTAGATGAGGCTATAAAATCTGCATGAGATTGGGAAAATAAATTAAGAAAATAATCTTTTCAAGCATAATAAATGTAAGTTTTAATCGTTGTTATAATAAATAAGCCCCAATTGATACGTCTGTTCTTAAGAAAATATCTTTACCTACTTATGTGTTTTACGGGGGTTGTCTGTTCCATTCAATGTACGGGAAAACAAACTTCACAGAAAAATTTTCCTAAGAACAGATGGTATCAATCAGATGTTGTTGAGTTAAAATACACTCCAACTTCAATTCCTCAACAGACTTCAATTAAGTTAAAAATGAGTTATGTTCATGGTTTTCAATTCGCAAAAATCCCTTTAGAATTATATATCACTTCACCAACACATCAAATAGAAAATTGGTCTTTTACTTTAGAGTTATTTGACGATAAGCATAACGAAAAAGGCGATTGTATTGGTGATTACTGTGATATTGAGTATACTATAACAAGTGATTATACCTTTTCTCAAAATGGTGTCCACACTATTCAAGTGTTGAATACATTTCAGCATGCGTACTTACCTAATGTGTTTTCACTTGAGGTTACTGTTGAATAATGAACAAAAAAATCCTTGTAAAAAACAACAAGGATTTTAATTAAATGATATATAAGCTTTTTTATGCTTCAATATTTAATGTAGCACCGTCTGCATCAACAGTTCTATCTATTTTACGCATTAAGCCTTGAAGTACTTTTCCAGGGCCAACTTCCGTAAATGTAGTACCGCCATCTGCAATCATTTGCTGTATGGTTTGCGTCCATTTTACAGGAGCAGTTAATTGAGATATTAAATTCTTTTTAATTTCTTCAGGGTTTGTAACTGCACTGGCAGTAACATTTTGATATATTGGACAGGTAGGTGTGTTAAAAGTTGTACTTTCTATTGCAGCTGCCAATTCTTCACGTGCTGGTTCCATCATTGGTGAATGAAAAGCGCCTCCAACAGGTAGTACTAAAGCTCTTTTTGCACCTTCTTCCTTTAAGGCTTCGCAAGCTGAGTTAATAGCATCAATTTCTCCTGATATAACCAACTGCCCTGGGCAATTGTAATTTGCTGCTACAACAACACCATCGGTCATTCCACAAATTTTCTCAACAACATCATCGGCTAATCCTAATACAGCAGCCATTGTGCTAGGTTGAGCTTCACAAGCTTTTTGCATGGCTAAAGCTCGTTGTGACACTAATTTTAACCCATCTTCAAAAGATAAAGCACCGTTTGCAACTAATGCAGAAAACTCTCCTAAAGAATGCCCTGCAACCATCTCTGGTTTAAAAGTATCACCTAGTGTTTTTGCTAATATTACTGAGTGTAAAAAAATGGCAGGTTGTGTTACTTTAGTTTCTTTTAACTGTTCAGATGTTCCTTCAAACATGATGTCAGTAATGTTAAATCCTAAAATGTTATTTGCTTTTTCAAATAAAGCCTGCGCTTCATCAGAGTTTTCATATAGGTCTAACCCCATTCCTGAAAATTGAGCTCCTTGTCCAGGGAAAATGTATGCTTTCATATGCTATTTTTTTTTGAATCTCTATTTATTGAGAAACTATTAAGTTTAATAATTGTAATCTACAAAATTAAGGAATTATATATAAAACATTAAAAATGTTTTTAGCTAAGTAAAATTCACTTGTTAAGTAAAAAAAACA
>CAJXHW010000023.1 GCA_913054565.1 uncultured Kordia sp.
ATTTCTTCTTCAGAAATATCAACTAAACTTTTCTTAATCATACGTGTGCTTTCATCTATACGATACAAAGCATTCTGCTTTAACTCTTCTATGATTTGAAATTCCTTATCCATTGTTTAAAATATAAGATTCCAATTGCTTTAAGCTAATTCTATTTTCATAAATGGCTTTCCCGATAATCACTCCTTCACAACCTAATTTTGCTAGTTTTGGTAACTCATCAAAAGTAGAAATCCCACCAGAAGCAATCAATTTTAAATTCGAATTGGTTTCTTTTAAAATAGAATCATACAATTGAAACGATGGCCCTTGCAACATTCCATCTTTAGAAATATCAGTAGATATCACATATTCTATACCTTCTTTTTGATACTCATTTATAAAGGATATCACTTCTTGATCACTTTCTTCTAGCCAACCAGAAATTGCAATTTTTCCATCATTAGCATCTGCTCCTAATATGATTTTGTCACTTCCGTAAGTTGTAATCCACTGTTTAAACAACTCTGGGTTTTTAACAGCAATGCTACCTCCTGTGACTTGACTAGCTCCAGATTCAAACGCGATTCTTAAATCATTATCAGCTTTTAAACCGCCGCCAAAATCAATTTTTAAATTTGTTTGTGACGCTATTTGTTCTAAAACTTTGTAATTGATAATCTGACTTGCTTTTGCACCATCTAAATCAACCAAATGCAAATACTTTATACCACTATCTTCAAACTGTTTTGCAACTTCAAGTGGACTTTCATTATATATTTTTTTAGTGCTATAATCGCCTTTTGATAAACGTACACATTTACCATCTATAATATCTATTGCTGGTATTATTCTCATAATTCAATAAAGTTTTTTAATAATTGTTCTCCAGATGTACTACCCTTTTCTGGGTGAAATTGCACCCCATAAAAATTATCTTTTTGTAAAGCAGATGCATAGTCCACATCATAGGTTGTTGTTGCTATTTGATATGCACATGAATCAACATAAAAACTATGCACCAAATACATGTAATCATCTTCTTTGATGTTTTTAAACAAAGGAGATTTCAATTTAGAAATCGTATTCCATCCCATTTGAGGTACTTTTACATTTGTAGAGAAACGTTTGACATCAACATCAAAAATCCCTAAACCTTCAGTTGTATTTTCTTCGCTGAACTTACACATTAACTGCATACCTAAACAAATACCCAAAACTGGTTGTTCTAAATTTGGAATCAATTTATCTAAACCGCTTTCTTTCAATTTTTTCATAGCAAAGCTGGCCTCACCAACACCTGGAAAAATAACCTTATCTGCAGATTGTATCACAGAAATATCATTAGATACTACAGCATCAAACCCTAATCTTTTAATAGCAAACTGAACACTTTTTGTATTCCCGGCACCATAATCTATAATTGCAATAGTCATTATAACATTCCTTTTGTTGATGGTAAAATCATTTTTTCTGGATCTCTTTTTACAGCCACTTTAATCGCTTTTGCAAAAGTCTTAAAAATTGCTTCAATTTTATGGTGCTCATTAGTCCCTTCAGCTTTTATATTCAGGTTACATTTTGCACCATCGGTAAAAGATTTAAAAAAGTGAAAGAACATTTCTGTTGGCATTTTACCAATCATTTCGCGTTTAAACTCAGCTTTCCAAACCAGCCAATTTCTCCCACCAAAATCAATAGCAACTTGCGCTAAACAGTCGTCCATTGGCAAACAGAACCCATAACGTTCTATACCAAGTTTATTTCCTAAAGCATCAGCAAACACCTCGCCTAAAGCAATAGCTGTATCTTCTATAGTGTGGTGTTCATCAACTTCTAAATCGCCTTTAACTTCAATGTTTAAATCCATTTGACCGTGACGTGCTATTTGATCTAACATGTGATCAAAAAAAGCAATACCAGTATCGATTTTACTCTTTCCTGTTCCGTCAAGATTTAAGTCGATTTTAATTTTAGTTTCATTGGTATTCCTAGTTATTGAAGCTGTACGTTCTTGTAATTTCAAGAACTCATAAATAGCATTCCAATCGCTACTTTCTAAAGCAATATAGTCATCAAGCTCCTCACGTTTTACGGTGATTTCATCTGTTCCTAAAAACGTTTCATCATTAATATATATTCCTTTCCCACCAAGATTTTTAGCCAACTCCACATCGGTTAAACGATCACCAATAACAAATGAATTTTCTAAATCGTACTCTTCAGAAAAATACTTTGTTAACAAACCTGTATTTGGTTTACGTGTTGGTTGGTTATCTTTAGCAAAAGTAACATCTATAATTTCATCAGTAAACACAATGCCTTCTTCAGCTAAAGTTGACATCACAAAATTATGAACTGGCCAGAATGAACTTTCTGGGTACACTTCTGTTCCTAATCCATCTTGATTGGTAACTAACACTAACTCGAAATCTAACTCGGTAGCAATTTTACTTAAGCCTTGAAATACTTTCGGGTAGAACACTAATTTTTCAAATGAATCCGTTTGTTCATCAGCAGGTTCTTTAATTAAAGTTCCGTCTCTATCTATAAATAATACTTTTTTCATTATAATGTTTTTAGTGTGTCTATCAACTTCTTGTTTTCTTCAGATGTTCCAATTGTTAGTCTTAAACAATTTTCACACAACACTTGTTTTGTTCTATTTCTAATTACAATCCCTTTTGCAATTAACTGGTCATAACGTTTATTGGCATTATCTACTTTTATGAGTACAAAATTTGCATCTGTAGGGTAAATCTTTTTTACAAAATCAATTTGTTCTAATTGCTTGATTAAATTTTGACGTTCTGTCTTTATTAATTCTATTTCTGTTCCAACCTTTTCTAAATCTTTTAAACGTTTAATAGCTCTTAATTGTGTTAATTGATTAACGTTATACGGTGGCTTGATACTGTTTAAAACTGAGGTTATTTCTGTAGATGCATAACAAACACCTAAACGAATTCCAGCCATTCCGTAAGCTTTAGATAGGGTTTGTGTGATAACTAAATTAGAAAATTCATCTAAGCGATCTAACCAACTATTAATCTCTGAAAAATCAATGTACGCTTCATCAATAACAACAATACCTTCAAAACTATTTAACAGGTTTTCAACTTCAAATACGTTAAAACTGTTACCCGTTGGGTTGTTTGGCGAACATAAAAACAACAACTTACTATTAGCATCTGCAGCGGCTAGAATTTGTACAACTGCAGGTTGAAAATCTGACGTTAAAATTACTTCTTTGGTTGTAATGCCGTTGATATTTGCTAATACATTATACATACCATAAGTGGGTGGTAATGTAATAATGTTATCCTTATTAGGCTCACAAAATGCGCGAAACAACAAATCCAAAACCTCATCACTTCCGTTACCAAGTAAAATATTTTCTGTTGAAATATTTTTTTGCTCAGACAACAATTGTTTCACCGATTGTTGTTGCGGGTCTGGATACCTATTCACATTAGTTTCAAACGGATTTTCATTCGCATCTAAAAACACCATTTCAGTATTGAAATCTGTGAACTCATCTCTCGCAGAAGAATATGGCGTTATATTCTTGATATTCTCTCTAACTAAATTTAAAACACTCATTACTTTAAACTATTTAATCTTAATGTTACTGCATTTTTGTGCGCTTGTAACCCTTCAGCTTCTGCCATCAATTCAATAGCATTACCAATATTTTGAATTCCTTTCTTTGATATTTTCTGAAATGTAATACTCTTTGTAAAACTGTCTAAATTAACCCCAGAGTAAGCCTTTGCATAACCATTTGTTGGTAAAGTGTGGTTTGTACCTGAAGCATAATCCCCTGCACTTTCTGGTGTGTATTCACCTATAAAAACAGAACCAGCATTTGTAATACCATTTACAAAGAAGTCATCATTATTTGTAGAGATTATCAAGTGTTCAGGTGCATAATCATTTATAAAACTTAACGCATCATTCGCATCTTCTATCAAAATTGCACTTGAAGACTCTAATGCTTTCATTACAACTTCTTCTCTTGGCAATTCATTTGTTTGTCTTTCAACTTCAACAAGTACATTATCAATAACTTGCTTTGCATCCGATACTAAAATAACTTGACTATCTGCTCCGTGCTCCGCCTGACTCAATAAATCGGACGCTACAAAAGCAGGATTTGAAGATTCATCTGCTACTACTAATAATTCACTCGGTCCTGCAGGCATATCTATTGCAATTCCGAATTTAGTCGCCAATTGTTTAGCTACAGTTACAAATTGGTTTCCTGGGCCGAATATTTTTGAAACTTTAGACACCGTGTCTGTTGCGAAAGTCATTGCGGCAATAGCTTGAATACCTCCTATTTTATAAATTTTAGTCACACCACATAATTGTGCCGCATACAAAATAGCAGGATTAACTTGTCCGTTTTTATCAGGTGGCGTGCACAACACTATTTCTTTACAGCATGCAATTTTTGCAGGAATGGCTAACATTAATACTGTTGAAAATAGCGGTGCTGTACCTCCTGGTATATATAATCCTATTTTATCTATAGCTCGTTTTTCTTGCCAACAGAATACTCCAGGAGTTGTTTCTACACTTACCTTTTCTGTTTTTTGAGCGGCATGAAAAACTTCAATATTATTTTTAGCTAATTGAATAGCTCCTTTTAACCCTGATGAAACCACAGAGGTTGCATTGTTAATTTCTTCTTGAGATACAATTATATTTTCTAAAGTAACACCATCAAAAATAGTTGTATATCGTGCAATTGCAGAATCACCGTTTACAGCAACATCCTTAAAGATTTCGTTGACTGTATTTTCTATATCTTCTACAGACTTTGTTGGTCGTTCTAATAACGATTGCCAATTATTTGTGTTTAATTCTATTACATTCATCGCTACCTTATTTATATGACCATTTTTTCAATCGGGCAAACTAAAATACCTTCTGCTCCGTTGTTTTTTAACTCTTGTATAATTTCCCAAAATTCGTTTTTATTCATCACTGAGTGTACTGAACTCCAGCCTTCTTCTGCTAAAGGTAAAACTGTTGGGCTACGCATACCAGGCAAAATATCAATTATTGCATCTAACATATAATTTGGTGCATTTAATAATACATATCTAGAATCTCTTCCTTTTAAAACCGATTGTATTCTAAATTGTAATTTATTTAAGACCTCTTGAACATCGTTTTCTATTTTTGGAGACGAAGCCAAAACTGCTTCAGATGTCAATAATACTTCAACTTCTTTTAAATTGTTTTTGAAAAGTGTAGAACCACTAGAAACAATATCACAAATACCATCTGCCAAACCAATGTTAGGCGCAATTTCAACAGAACCGTTGATAATGTGTATTTGAGTGGACACACCCTTTTTAGATAAATATTTTTTTACTGTATTTGGATAAGATGTTGCAATTCTTTTGTCTTGAAAATACGTCATATCCGTATACTCATCTCCTTTCGGAATAGCTAGAGATACTTTACATTTTGAAAAACCGAGGCGTTCTACAACGCTAATATCTTCTCCTTTTTCTATCAAAACATTCTCTCCAATGATTGCGATATCAACGACACCATCTTTTAGATATTGAGGAATATCACTATTTCTTAAATAGAAAATTTCTAATGGAAAATTACTTGCTGAAGCTTTCAACTGATCTTTTCCGTTATCAATTGAAATACCACATTCTTTTAAAAGCTGTAGAGAGTCTTCGTTTAATCTTCCTGATTTTTGAATTGCAATTCTTAATTTACTCATGTTGTTTGTATAATGTTGAGTAAATCTTTTTGAGAAGAAGTTTCTAAAATAGAAACAAAAAACCCGTTTGATTTACTCAAACGGGTTTTAAAATATATTAGTTGATTTTAATCAATACATCTTCAGTTCGCTTGAGTGCAAATATGAAAATGATGATGTAATTGATTAAAGTTCATGTCTGTTTTTGTTGCACAAATATTTGTTATTTTTTTTAAATAAACCTAATGATTCAGCGATTTATTTTAAAACACTGTATACATAGTTGTTATAATAACACCTTGATTATTGTTTAAAACCAATGACAATAGCTGTTTCTCCTCTTTTATTTGAAAATTAAATGGTGGAGCCAGCACATCTAATCCACTTTTCTTTTTTAATCGGATACCTTGTCCAGAAATGATATCATTATTCGGGATAAACTCTGCTTCAGGAACATGCTCAGTTAATATCACATATTTATAATTTATTAACTTCTGTAATACATTCTGTACTTCTGTATTAGATAGATGTTGTAGCACTTGCCTTATTATCACACAATCACCAGAAGGCAACTCATCTGTTGCTATATCCAAACATTGAAATTCAAGATTATCAATTTTAAAACGCATTTTATTTCGTTCAATTAAGCTCTCTACAATGTCTACAGCAACATACCTCTTAGTATATTCTACTAATTCTTTTCCTATATTAAAATCGCCACAACCTAAATCGCAAATAGAAATTGGAGTTTCAAATGATTTTAAAAATGAAATCACAACATTGATATATGGCTCTACAATTTCAGGGTTATGAGACCCTTCTCCAGAATAAAAATCATAGTTTTTGCCTCCCCACAGTTTCTTTTCATAAACTTGTGTCATTGCCTTTTTTGTAGGCCAAGGTTTTTTCTTTTTTTTACGCATCGCAATCCAGTTATTAGTTAACATCGTTTTAGTATTTCCTGTATTCTGAAAATAACGTTCTTGCCCTAAATATAATAGATTTTAACCTGTCTCAGTCCAAAATCTCCAAATACATCTTAGCCAGACAAAAGCAAACCTCAGCTCCTTTATATTTCATGTTGTCCTTACCATGATTTTGAAAATTAACAACTAATATACTATCTTAAAAAAACTAGTTCAACTTGCTCTTTTTTGTTAATATAGTATAGCTTCATACAGAATCTTGAAGTGTCATTTTTAATGTGTTTTTCTTACTTAACACAAAAAAGCCTTAATTATCATACAATAATTAAGGCTTTTACTCTATTTCAGTCGGGGTGGCAGGATTCGAACCCCTTGTCTTGCCACTATATAAATCAATACTTTGCGATAACTTATTTTTTTGTTAACCGATATGTAGACTAGTTGTTTGTGCTTTGATAGTTTAATTTGTTTTAAGTCTTGTATAAAGTTAACAATTTAATTATCTAATACAACATAATTTAACTCAAAATTTATGACGTTTTTTCAAGATACTTATCAATTACCTCTTCTTTAATGCCACTATATTCTGCAAATTCATCTGGAGTGATAAATTGATGTTGCTCTTTCCCAAAGTACTTTTTAATTTTCTTTAAAAGCATACGACCATAACGTTCACTTCTTCCTGTAAGAAACATAATATCTTTTGGGTAAATACAATGCCTTTTAATCTTATTCATACACTATCTATACTTTATCTATACACTAATTAACCATTAGATATTTGTGAAAAATCGGAAAAAACAGTAGAAAACGGAATGGATGACCAGTGATTATAGGATTACTTCTTAAAGATACGGAGCTTTATTGAGAATCAAAAATCATTAGAATTATGGCAAAGCAAATTGGAATTATTAAATTGAAGGGAACTATCGGAGATATTTCTTTTTACAAATCGCAAGATGGGCACTTGGCTCGTGGTAAAGGAGGTGTTGAAGCTTCTAGAATTGCAAATGATCCCGCATTTCAAAGAACTCGTGAAAACGGTTCGGAATTTGGACGTGCAGGAAAAGGTGGTAAATTGTTGCGAGTGGCCTTACGTACACTGTTGCAAAAAGCTTCTGACAATAGAGTCACAAGCAGATTGACTAAAAATGTATTGACTGTTATTAAAGCAGACACTACCAATGATCGTGGATTACGAACTATTCCTGATGGTGATTTATCATTACTGGAAAATTTTGAGTTCAACAAAAACGGAAAATTGGGTGGTTTATTGTTTGCGGCTTACGCCGGAACAATTGATCGTGTTGCAGGAACTGTAGTTGCGGATATCGCAGAGTTTATTGCTGTGAATGATATTGTAGCGCCAAGTGGAACTACGCACTTCATGATTTCTAACGGTGGTGTTGAGGTTGATTTTTCTGCAGAAACGTATGTTTTTGATAGTGATGTATCTTCAGTTTTACCTTGGGATAGTAGTACTGTTGCGCCGTTGTCATTGACGGCTAATTTAACAGCGAACTCTACACTGCCTATTTTTCAAGTTATTGGAATTGAATTCTTTCAAGAGGTAAATGGGCAAATGTACTCCCTTAAAAACGGAAATTACAACGCTTTAGCAATTGTTGGAATTGATACTCCGTAATCATGGAATTGACACTTTACAGAACCTATTTTGAAGGCGGTACCAACGGTACCCTCTTCTGTTCTGCAAATTTTTTATGTCACACGATAGAGTTGCCCTGGAAACAGAACAAGCGAAATACCTCCTGCATACCAGAAGGTCGCTATGAACTCGTTCCTCGGTATTCGACGCATTTCAAACATCATCTTTTAGTTAAAGATGTGCCTCATCGGCATCTCATTTTATTGCATCCCGCAAATGATGCACTGAAAGACCTACAAGGTTGTATTGCTCCAGTCACCTATTTAGGTGGTTTAGGAAAAGGCTTACAATCGAGAATTGCGATGCAGAAGTTAACGTCAGTAGTGCAACAAGCTATTGACTGTAAAGAACAGATTTTTTTAACCATAACAACACAACATTATGAATTTAGTAGAACGGTATAACAAACCAACTCCGAAGTTTTTTAAAATCTTACGAAATATCGGTATCGCCCTAGCCACTGCTGGAGGTGCCATTATCGCCGCACCAATCAGTATGCCGGCTATAGTCGTTAGTATTGCAACCTATATGACCGTTGCTGGAACTGTCGCCACAGCAGTAAGTCAGGCTGTAGTTTCAGACGAATCACCCTAAGACTTGATCTATGTCAATTATCATCATAGATCCAAATACTAAAGCAGGCGTTTTAGGCGGCACGCTTTTTTCTGCTTTCTTAAACTTAAGTTGGAATGCTATAGTCTATACCATCATCATGGCTGCCATCGGCGCTGTTGTAAGTTTTATAGTCTCCATGTTACTTCGTTGGCTAGTGAAACAGTATTTCAACTAATTATTTTTAAAAGAGAAGCGAAAAAATCGTCAAAAAAAGAAAAGAGAAAGCAATTTATATTGGCACGATAGTGCCTAACTTTGCAGGCTCTTTTCTTTTTTTATGTTGTAAATTATCTTCTGTACTTTTTTGTTCTTTTCATTTTGTCTTGATACAAAACGAAACAAAAAATCAAGAGTCTTTATAGGAACTTTTTGCTAAGGCAAAACCACTGCTAAATCTTCATTCCATGCTCTTTTTCGATTATATCGAAACGCAATTCCATTTGATTTACAGCTAGTTCGTAAAAGTTTCAAAATTGATATGTATTGATACTTGTCTGTCAAATCCTAATGACGTTGATTATTATTTACAGTTAGTTCTTGAAAGGTTCAAAATGTCTGAAAGCATTCTAATGATTCTTTTGAACAGGTAATCAAAAAGGCGCGAGCCGCCTGCGAGATGAGCGAGGGTGTTGTGGCAATATAGCCTGATACGTTTTGAATCCAAACTATATTATTAGTATATCATTTTAGTAGAAGGCTGCCACAGCTACGTGTTACACGCGGGTGGCGGAGTTTTTGAACCAGTGGGAAAGGTAAGGGCTATACTTTATGAGGTGTACCGATAGGGAAATCTGAATAAAGGTTTAGCTCTTACGGTGCGTTGCCGGATGTAATCATCCTGCTAAGGTGATTTTATACGGCAAATTGGCTGGGTCAAAAACTGTGACGCCCTTATAGCCCGATGCGACCCAGCAGGCTCGCAAAGCATTAAGTAGCGGTTGCACCCAATGTAAACTGTCTGCACGCTAGTGCAAACTATATTGGGTTTGGGTGCAAGAGTAGCTAAGGGTGAGGAAGGCATGTATTGTGTGGACTACAGCAAACCCAAAACGCCAACGTGGATGTGTCACCACAGTGGTGTTTTGGGTGTTTTATGCAAGCCGTTATATATTAGACAACAACTTACTGATATGTGGTTTCTCGGCTCCGCTCGAAATGACTTATTAGATTGTATTTGGCTTGCAGAAATGTTTTAGGTAACAAAATGGAATGCCTGACGAACACCATATTACCTGTTCACAGATGCTGATATTATTACCAAATTTTATTTAAAAAATAAAGAGCCTTAGAAAAGACTCTTTATATATTGGTTTAATGGTTGTCAGATTTCATTTTACCTGACTGATCTATTTTCATTTCGTGGTCGTATTGACAACAACCTGGCAGGTTTTTGTAAGCATCTTCACTTCCTGCGACTTTTTCAGTGTCGTAACCTGAAGCTGCAATTGCTTTATGAATTGCCATTGCATCGGTTTTTGTATCATCAAAAGACACATCAATCTTCTTTTTATCGACATCCCAATTGGCACTTGCAACACCTTCAACACCGTTAGCTGCTTTTTCGATAGTGTTTTTACACATTCCGCAATTTCCTCTTACACCAAAAGACAGGTCTGTCATTGCCATATCTTTAGACGTTTCAGTTTTTGTTGTTTTAGTTTCTTTTTTGGTTTGGCTATTGCAGCTTGTTACACCTAAAGTTGCTATAACAGCTACACTTAAAATTACTTTTTTACTCACGTCGATTACATTTTTGTTTTTGTGTTCGTGATTTTTCTTTGAAAAATTCATTGTTTTAAAATTTAATTGTTACTACTTGATTTATTATTCTATTACTTGTTTTACTTCACCACAGGTTAGCATTGCTTCGCCAAAGTAGGGATTGATTACTTTTTCTTCTTTACTCAACCAATACGCACCATTATTGTTATCAGCCATTGGACAAAATTCTACATAGACTTTTTCATTGACACCAAACTGTTGTACCGCTTTTATTAAATGTGCAGATAAATGTTTGAAATGGTTTCTTTGCTCTTTGATATTAGATGTTTTTGAAATTGAAGTGCCAGATGCTTTTATTTCTTTTTCTAATGACATCCAATGGTTATGAGCTACTTTATCTGTTAGTTGTTTCATATCAACTTTAGTCAAATTATCTAATAGAATTTTTGATTCTTTTACTACATTCTTTGAATTATCTTTAACTAAAGCGTCTTTCAATTTGATATAATCATCAAAAATTACTTTTAATTGATTTTGAAAATCCTTTGAAACGCTAATGCGATCATTAATATTGGAATTGTTTTCATTAGTGATAGATGTGGTTTCTTCCATATCTAAATGACCTTCGTGTCCAGTCATTACTTTACCTCCATTTTTATTCATCATAGACTTTTTGCCTTGTAATTGTGCTGCTGCATCAACCGTAAATGTTCCGTTAGTCACAATTTCATTGCCAACAAATACACCTTCTAAAGCTTCATATTCATTACCAATTTGATTGCCTAAAACCACTTCACGCATTTCAAAAATAGTTTGGTCTGGATTGGTTTTTAAATAGACAACAGAACGTTCACCTGTCCAAAGTACAGCAGATGCAGGAATTGTTAATACTTTGTCATTGTTAGCTGTACTGCCTTCAATATTTGCGGTTACGAACATTCCTGGTTTAAATACATCCTCCTTATTGTTTAAAACAACACGTAAGGTTACAGTTCTTGTTTTGGTGTTTAAAACTGGGTCTATAAAATCAACTTTACCTTTAAACTCTTTATTAGGATAAGCATTGGTTGTTATCATCACTTCCTGTTCTATTTTAAATGCATCAATTTGATTTTCATAGACATCAAAATTTGCCCAAACGGTGTTGAGATTAGCCATTTTTAACAAGGGCTGCCCTTGTTTTATGTAATCGCCTTGTTCTACCAGTTTTTCGGTAACAGTACCTGAAACGGTTGCATACACAGGAAAGTTTTCTTTCACTTTTCCTGTTTCTTCAATCTGATTGATTTGATTTTCAGAGAGCTTCCATAATTTCAGTTTATTACGGACTGCTTTGTATAAGGCAGGTTGTGATTCTTTTAAAGATGCTGCTGTAATTAATTCTTGTTGTGCTGCATAGAGTTCTGGTGAATAAATGGTTGCCAATAATTGACCTTTACGAACTTCTTCACCTGTAAAACTCACATTCAAACGTTCAATTCTTCCAGCGAAATAACTTACCTGTACTGCATTGGCTTCTTCGTTTTCAGCAATCTTACCAGATAATTTGATAGTATTGCCTTCAACATTGCCTTTACCAACAATAGATGTTTGAATATTAGCTAAAGCTATTGCGTTTTCTGTAAGCTTAAATTGGTCTGCTAACAGGCCATCACTTACACTTTCAGCAGGAATTAAATCCATACCACAAATAGGACAATCGCCTGATTCTGGTTGCATAATTTGTGGATGCATAGAACACGTCCACATTTGATTGGTTTCTGAAATGTCATCGTGATTATGTTCTGTATCTTTTTTTGATGAACCACCAAAAAGCAGCC
>CAJXHW010000024.1 GCA_913054565.1 uncultured Kordia sp.
ATAAAATAATTCTACTAAAACATTATATAGATGAAAAACATTCTGTACAGTACCGTATTTTTTTTACTAACATCACCTTTTTATGCACAAGAAAGTTATCCTGATGATTATTTTGGTAACCCCTTAGAAATTGGAACAATTTTAGCAGGAACATTTGCTGAATTACGCTCAAATCATTTTCATGGCGGGTTAGATATTAAAACACAGCAACGCGAAGGTTTAAATGTTTTAGCTACAGCAGAGGGTTATATTAGTAGAATTAAGATTTCGCCTTGGGGGTATGGGAAAGCGGTATATATTCAACATCCAAATGGTTATACAACCGTTTATGGGCATTTGAAAGAATTTGCTCCTAAAATTGAAGCTTATGTAAAAAAACATCAATACCAGAAAGAAAAATTTGCTATTGAACTCTTCCCTTCTGCGGACTCACTACAAATTAAAAAAGGGCAACTCATTGCATTTTCTGGAAATACTGGTGGTTCTGGAGGTCCTCATTTGCATTATGAAATTAGAGATAGCAGACAACACCCTATGAATCCTATGCTTTTTGGGTTTACGGTAAAAGACTCTAGAAAACCAACTGTAAATGGAGTTTATGGCTATAGCTTAACAGATTCGTCCCAAGTAAACAATCATAATAATAGAGTAAAAATAAAACTTACTAAAGGTGACGATGGCAATTATTTAGCAGAAACTGTTTATGCCTCTGGTGTTATATCTTTTGGTATTAACACATATGACAAACAAGATTTAGCGCATAATAAAAATGGCGTGTATAATGTAAAAACCTATATAAACGGGACATTAAATTACGAATTAGACTTTAAAAAGTTTTCTTTTAGTGAAAGCAGACATCTAAACCAATTAATAGATTACAAATATTTTAAAGAGAAGAAATCAAGAATACAAAAACTATTTAAAAGTGAACGAAACCCACTAAGTATAATTAAAAATGTTGAAGACTACGGCCAAATCATTGTTAAGGAAGGAGAGCAAATTAACTATAAAATTGTAATCTCTGATTTTAATAACAATAAACGTACTGTTACAATACCTATTATTGGAGAAAAGAAAAAAATCACACATTTTAAAGATAAGATTGAATCGCCATATTATGTGTATGCAGATAAAGGCATCACTTTAGAAAATGATGAAAAACAAGTTTACATTCCTAAAAATGCGTTGTATGATGACACACCAATAGTTTTTGAAACAAGTGGCGATACAATAACCCTAGGAAATACTAATGTACCATTACATAAAAACATTACTTTAAAGTTTAATGCTAATAAGTTTTCAACTGACGATTTAAGTAAAATTTACATCAGTGGTTTAGGCTATAACAACAAACCATATTTCTATATAAACACTTATAAAAAGGATGGAAAAATCATTGGAAAAACAAAATACTTCGGAAAATTCACTTTAAGTGTTGATACAGAAAAACCAAGTATTAAGCCCGTAAATACTCAGGAAGGCAAATGGATGTCTAAAGCTAATTTCCTTCAAATGAAAATTACAGATCAACTGTCTGGTATTGATAAGTTCAGAGCAACTATAAACGGGAAATGGGCATTGATGGAGTACGATGCTAAAAAGGATTTATTGAGTTACAAGTTCTCAGATAATGTACATATTTCTGGTGAAAACAAATTCAAGCTAATAGTTATCGATAATGTTGGAAATAATAGTATTTTTGAAATGACTTTTTTCAGAAAAAACTAAATAATGTACCTAAAACTTAAGACGCTTTTTAGCTTAGCTCTTGTATTTACGATATCAATTTCATTTGCTCAAAATGCGACAATAAATGGTGTTGTTTTAGATGACATGAATTTACCTATCGAAGATGTTACCATAACATATAGTAATAACGGTGTAAAAACCTCTAAAGATGGTGACTATAACATCAAAATACCTGCTAATCAAGACGTCACCTTAACGTTTTCGCATATTAGTTTTAAAAAAGTTGTACAAACTTTTAATTTAAAAGATGGAGAAATCTTTGAATTCAATCCTGTTTTAAAAAGTAATGAAGAGCAACTAGGTACAATCATAATTACTGGTAACAAACGTAAACGAATTGAGGGAATAATTACAATTGCTCCAAAAATGCTACGTAAAATACCAGGTGGAAATGCTGGTGTAGAGAATATATTAAAAACATTAGCAGGTGTTAGCGGTAATAATGAGTTGAGCTCTCAATACAATGTTAGAGGTGGTAATTTTGATGAAAACCTAGTATATGTTAATGAAATTGAAGTTTACAGACCATTTTTAGTACGCTCTGGTCAACAAGAAGGTTTAAGTTTTGTAAACAGTGATTTAGTCCGAAATGTTGATTTTTCTGCCGGTGGGTTTCAAGCCAAATATGGCGACAAACTATCCTCTGTACTAGATATAACATACAAAACACCAAGAAAATTTGGTGCAAGTATTGATGCTAGTTTACTGGGTGGTAGTGTTAGTATTGAAGGAACTTCTAAAAACAATAAGTTATCTGGTATATTAGGTGTGCGTTATCGTGATAACAGTTTATTTGTAAGTGCTAAAGAAACAGAAACTAATTACGATCCAAAATTTGCTGATGTACAAACATTTTTAACGTATAAAATTTCCGATAAGTTAGATGTTAACTTCTTAGGAAATATAGCTATAAATAAATACAATTACGAACCACAAACACGACAAACAAACTTCGGAACCTTATCAAACCCTATTGCTTTATTGGTAAAGTATGATGGGCAAGAAAAAGATCAATACAATTCCTATTTCGGAGCCATTAAAACAAATTACAAAGCTAATGATAACCTAACCTTAAAATTTATAGGATCTGCTTACCACACCATTGAAGAGGAATATTTTGATATTTTAGCAAACTATGCCCTAGGAGAAGTAAACAGTAATATTGGTGATGAGGAATTTGGTGAAGTTGAATTTACGGAAGGAATCGGTTCTCAATTAAACCATGCAAGAAATGACTTAGACGCCTTAATTTTAAGCTTTGAACATAAAGGGAATTACAAAAAGAATAAACATAAAGTTAGTTGGGGCGCTAAATATAACTATGAAAATATTAGAGATAAAATTGTAGAATGGGAAGTAATTGATTCTGCAGGTTTTTCTATACGCCCTTTTGATGAAATTGGCAACTCACAACCTTACACACCATATGCAGGAATACTAAAGCCATTTCAAGCAATTCACGCCAAAAATGATGTGACTATAAATAGAGTTTCAGGATTTGGACAATACAATGGTGAAAGCATGATTGGTAACCATGAAGTATTTTATAATATTGGAGTTAGAGCACATAATTGGACTGTTTCTGGTGATGGTTTTAATTCACAAACTCAAACAGTTTTTAGCCCAAGAGCACAATTTTCTATCAAGCCAGACTGGAAAAGGGACATCACTTTAAGAGTTGCTACCGGTATGTATCATCAAGCCCCTTTTTATAGAGAATTGAGAGATGCAGATGGAAAAGTGAACCCTGAAGTTAAAGCACAACAATCTATTCATGCCATAATTGGTGGAGACTATAATTTTAAAATGTGGGACAGACCATTTAAATTATCATCAGATATTTATTATAAAAGTTTATCAAACGTTAACCCATATACAGTTGATAATGTCCGCATACGTTATGAAGCAAACAACTCAGCAAAAGCATATGCTACAGGTCTGGACTTAAGACTAAATGGTGAGTTTGTTCCAGGAACAGAATCTTGGTTTAGTTTTGGGTATTTAAAAACTGAAGAAAATATTGATGATAGAGGTTATATTTCAAGACCTACAGATCAGCGTTTAAAATTTGGAGCCTTATTTCAAGATTACATGCCCAACTTACCTAACGTAAAAGTTTATTTAAATTTAGTTTACAATACTGGTGTACCTGGTGGGTCTCCAAGCTATGCAGATAAGTACCAATATCAAAATAGATTAAGAGCTTATAAACGTGCTGATGCTGGGTTTTCATATGTGATTGTAGATGATAGTAAAAAATTTGATAAGGGACATTTATTTCATCATTTAAAAGAATTTCAAATTGGATTTGAGATATTTAATATGTTTGATGTTCAAAACTCAATTACCAATACTTGGGTAAGAGATGCGTATACCAAAAGTCAATATGCAATTCCAAACTACTTAACACCTCGAATTTTTAACTTAAGAATGGGATTAAAATTTTAAAACCACTGATAAAATTGTTACAAAAACCTCAAGAACTACTTGAGGTTTTGTATTTTTAAGCTACTATGAAATGGAAAAATGCCTTAGCAGATTATAAACATTATTTGAAACTTGAAAGAGGCTTATCTGAAAACTCCATTAAGAGTTATGAATTAGATGTGCTTAAACTTATTCGATTTTTAGACGCACATGATTGTACGGACTCCCCCATTTCTATTTCGCCCTCAAGATTAAAAGAGTTTATTTATGAAATTGCTAAGGTTGTCAATGAACGCTCACAATCACGTATCATATCTGGACTCAAAAGTTTTTTTAACTATCTAGTTTTTGAAGATTATAGAACGGATAATCCTTTAGAATTAATCGAATCGCCAAAAATAGGACGAAAATTACCAGATACACTATCCATAGAAGACATTGATAACATATCAAATGCCGTAGATTTAAGCAAACCCGAAGGGGAACGCAATCGCGCAATAATAGAAACTTTATACGGTTGTGGTTTGCGAGTTTCAGAATTGACAACCCTTAAATTATCCGATTTATTTTTTGAGGAAGGCTTTATAAAAGTTACCGGTAAAGGAAATAAAGAGCGCTTTGTTCCTATAGGTACGTTAACACAAAAATATATAAATAGCTATAGAAACCATGTTCGCATACATTTAAACATACAGCCTAATTTTGAAGACACTCTGTTTTTAAACAGACGCGGTAAACAACTTACACGCGCCATGATATTTACCATTGTAAAACGTTTAGCCGAAAAAATTGGGCTCAATAAAAATATTAGTCCACATACCTTTCGCCATTCATTCGCTACACATTTATTAGAAAATGGCGCCGATTTAAGCGCCATTCAACTAATGTTAGGTCATGAAAGTATTACCACTACAGAAATTTACATGCATGTAGATAGAACACATTTGGCCAATGTAATTGAACAATTTCATCCGAGGAAGTAACAACTACTCTCCTAAAATTTGAGCAGCATGTGCTTTTGTTTTTACTTTATCAATAACGTCAATAATAACACCACTTTCATCAATTACAAATGTTATTCTATGAATACCGTCATACACTTTTCCCATAAACTTTTTAGTTCCCCATACACCAAAGGCATTAATCACCTCTTTGTTTTCATCGGCTAATAACGGAAAAGGCAATTCTTTTTTATCAATAAAATTTTGTTGACGTTTTGCAGAGTCAGCACTAACACCAAGAATAGCATAACCATTTGTTAAAAAAGATTGGTAGTTATCTCTTAAATTACACGCTTGCATTGTGCATCCAGGCGTGCTTGCCTTCGGATAAAAAAACACAACTAACTTTTTACCGGCATAATCTGATAGCTTTATAGTATTTCCGGCATTATCTAAAGCTTCAAAATTTGGAGCTTTATCTCCTACTTTTAATGTATTCATCTTTTTTATTTTTCTATTTTTACAATTGTAAAGATACAACTATGACTAAGCAAGAAAAAGTAAATTTTGTAATAAAAACATTAGCGGATACTTATCCGGAAATTCCTATTCCTTTAGACCATAAAGACCCTTACACACTTTTAATTGCAGTGTTACTATCTGCACAAAGTACTGATGTACGTGTTAATAAAATTACACCATTGTTATTTGCTAAAGCTGACAATCCTTATGATATGATAAAATTATCTATTGAAGATATTAGAGAGATTATTAAACCTGTAGGGTTATCGCCTATGAAATCAAAAGGAATACATGGTTTATCACATATTTTAATTGACAAGCATAATGGGCAGGTGCCAAAAACTTATGAAGCCTTAGAAGAATTGCCTGCAGTAGGACATAAAACTGCTGCTGTGGTATTATCGCAAGCTTTTGGAATTCCTGCTTTCCCTGTTGATACACATATTCATAGGCTAATGTATCGATGGAACTTGACAAACGGAAAAAACGTGGTGCAAACAGAAAAAGATGCTAAGCGTTTATTCCCTAAAGAACTGTGGAATGATTTACACTTACAAATCATATGGTACGGAAGAGAGTACTCTCCTGCTAGAGGTTGGGACTTAGAAAAGGATATTATTACCAAAACAATAGGCCGCAAAAGTGTTATAGATGCATATAATAAGAAACTGATTAAAAACTAATAAACAACCAACATCATTTAATAATACATAAAGTTGTGCTGGTTGTTTATTTCCTTAAAAAAGGACTAAAGCATGCTAATTCTGATGCACTTCTACCTGTACATTTCCTACATGCATAATGCGCATCGCTTTAGAGTAATTTAAAATAAAATTAATAGTTTCTTTTTTGGGTTGTAATCTGTTCATCTTTTTTGAACCTTGAGTGTAAAGTTTTGGCATATATAAATTGTTTGATTATACCTTCTAAACGTTCAATAAAAGATTTTAGTATCTACTGTGTTAAAATAATATTATGTTCAGTTACTAAACGTCTTAAATTTATAATTGCATAGCGCATTCTACCAAGAGCTGTATTGATACTTACATTAGTGTTTTCTGCTATTTCTTTATAACTCATATCTTTATATAAACGCAGTACGACAACTTCCTTTTGTTCGGTTGGCAGCTCATCAATAAGTCTTCTTACATCATTAGAAATTTGGTCTATAATTAACTGACTTTCTGCATTTCTATCAGAATCTTTTAGTAAGGAAAAAATATCAAATTCCTTATCTTTCGATTCGTATTTTGGCATTCTATTACTTTTTCTAAAATGATCAATCACTAAATTGTGCGCAATACGCATAACCCATGGTAAGAACTTCCCTTCTTCATTATAACTCCCTTTTTTAAGTGTTTTTATGACTTTAATAAAGGTGTCTTGAAAAATATCTTCACTTAAATCACGATTATAAACTTTAGAATGAATAAAATTATATACTCTGCTTTTATGACGTAACACAAGTATTTCTAATGATTTCTCATTACCTTGAATATAATCTTTAACTAAAATTGAATCTGGAGTGGTTACTTTCATAAACATTACTTTTATAGGTTACCATAAAGCATAAAGTTACTATGCCAGTTATGTATTCCTCATTATTAAAAAAAGTAATGTTATTGTATAAGCAGTGTTTTACTTGTTATTAAGTCAAATATAGCAAAAAAAAAGTTTTGCTATGCGTTTTATCTTAAAAATAAGCTTTTTATCTATTGAATTAACATTTTATCTAAAAAGGTAGGTAGGTAGTACATACTGTAACTTCATGTGTAAACGTCCCATATCGTAATTCAATAAAGACACAATGCTATGGCCAATATCAGCAACACCTAATATATTACGGGTTAGGTGTTGCTGATAGGTATTTTTTTTTGTTAAAAGATTAAAGTTATCTGATTATTATTTTTTTAGTAACTGAGTAATTATCTGTTTTCATTTTTAAAAAATAAGTTTCTGTTGCTAAATCACTTACAGTAAAGCTTAAGTTATATACCCCTCTTACATGTTTCTTAGAACTTAAAATATCTTTTACTTTCTGACCAGTTGTGGTATAAAGCGCTACTTGCAATGTTTCAGTTTCATTTAACATATAATGCACGTTACCGTGATTATGCATAGGGTTAGGATACACTCCTAGTACCACAAGTGTTTCTGTAGTTTGTGTATTTGGAACCACTGCTCCAGGAAAATCGCCATAGGATAAAATATGTTCTGCTGGTGTGTTAGTTTCTACTAAGTTACAAGCATCTTTATCTGTATACCAACTTTTAAAATAGTATTGCCCAGAATTTGGTACGGTAATGTCATTTACATTATACCAATCGGCTTGTACTCTATCCTCTTTTACATCTAATATATAGTATCCGTGTGCATCTAAACTTACATCATACATATGCCAATTGTTAGCTAGTGTCCATGATTCTGCTAACCAAGTTGCTGCTCCTCCATAAGCATCTAAATTTTCTGAAGTTATACTAGGTACAACAAACTCAACAGCTTGACAATTACCATTATGTTCCACTGCTCCTGAAAACATACTATGGATATCGCCTGTTAATATTACGTTATTGGTTATGCCATTATCTTCCATATGTTGTAAAATATTAGTACGCTCTTCCGAGTACCCGTCCCATGCATCATCCGTAGTTACACCATCATAAGGCATCATCATAACTTGATTACCAATAATTCGCCATGTTGCTGCTGATGTACTTAATTCATTTAACAACCAATTGTATTGATCTAAACCTAAAATTGAGGTATAACTAGCATTATTTACAGCCAAGGTTTTGTTTTGCTGAGCTATTGATGACTTCTCTAAAAGAGTTGCTAATGTTGCTTCTGTTGTTTCAGGCAACCTATTTTTAGTTCCGGTATGTTTATATGCATAAGCTAAATTTGCAAAGGTTGTCAACACAAAATCGTATTCGTTATCGGTCAATTTAGAGGTATCTATAAATAATGGCGCTAGCTGATTTAAGGTTTCTTTAATAGCTGATATGCTTGTTAAGTTTGCGGTTTGTATTACCGATTTTACTAAGGCTTTACGCTCCTTTTTTGACATACTTGCTGCTTTTGCTGTAATAACCTCATCTCTTCCTTGAATTCGAGTATCTAACATTATTAAATCTAACAAGTTTCCGTATGAAAATGTTCGGTACAATCTATATTCCTCTATGGTATTTGCTCGTACTGGCATCCATTCAAAATAGGCTTTATAGGCATTGTTTTTTCTATCTGTCCAACTTCCTTCTGTAGCAGCATCATGATTTAATGCTCCATATTTGTTAGCATCATCAGAAAACTCATGGTCATCCCAAATTAATATAAACGGATGTTGTTGATGTAAATTACGTAGCATAGCGTCCAACCTATAATAGGAATAACGCACCCTATAATCACTAAGTGTAATTGTTTCGTTAACAGGCAAGTGTCCTCTCCCTATAGCATCATCATATCCATAGCCTCCACTTTCATATTCATATATATAATCACCTAAATGTAAAATAGCATCAATATCTGTTCTGTCTGCCAATTCTTGATATCCGTTAAAGTATCCGTTTTGATAATTAGAACAGGACACAACGCCAAAACGTACGTTAGCAATATCACCCACTGGAGCTGTGCGTGTTTTTCCGATTATTGAATATTGTCCCGATGTTTCAAATTGATAATAATAACTAGTATTTGCATTTAATCCTGTTACATCAACTTTTACGGTATAGTCAGCCGCAGCATCGGTAGTGTATGCCCCACTGGCAATAGTGTTAACCATTAAAGGGTCTGTAGCTACATTCCAGTTAATCAATGCACTAGTATTATTAGTTGTAACCCTTGTCCATATAATCACAGCGCTATCTGTAGGATCACCTGAGGCTACACCGTGGTAAAAAGGTGCTAAAGCAGCATCAAAGTAATCAGAAATAGTACTTGCTTGGTTTCGGCTTATTTTTGTTAAAACAGCATTTTCTTGTGCTTGCACTACAATACTTAATAGTAATAATAAAATGTACAAATTTTTCATTGGTTAGGTTTAAGTTGTTTAATATGTCTTGTATTTGCAAACGAAAATATCAATTAGAAACACACAAAAACTATGCATGCATATGATTTAAATAAAACTTAATATGGGTAACTTTAAGCTATCAATAACCTAACATATACATTAACATTTGATAATAAAAAAGTCTCTAACATAAGCTAGAGACTTTTGACCAATAAATCATAAGAGTTCTATTTCTTCATCATTTTATGGGTGTAATGTATTTTCCCTTGATCGTCAATAATATTAATTAAGTACATGCCTTTTCGTAAATGCGCTATGTTTAACTGGTTGTTTTCTAATACATTTGAATACATCAAGGTACCTGAAAGCGAAAACAACTGTACTGACCAATTGTTATTTGCTTCTGATAAATCTATATAAAGTATATCATCTACTGGATTTGGATATAAATTGAAATTCTTTTTTAAAAACTCGTCTGTGTTTAAAACAGCGGCACTCATGCTATACTCAACATGCAATACAGGCGCAGCTAAACCCTCAGAAGATTCTGCTTTGCGTTTAGCAGAAGAACTTGTTAAAGATACTCCAGTTCCTTCTATCTTAACAGCTAATGCATTTCCTGAAGTCCAACTACCATTATCAACAATATTTTGAATATGTGCTGCTAAACTAGGGGTTCTTTGTGCTGACCCTGCTTCGCCACTATTCCATGCTGGTGGACTCCAGTACACACTTGTTGTATAGTTTCTTGACGACACATCATAATTTACAGCTTGGTATGGTACTGAATTTACAGCATCTTCTACGAATACTAAAAGCTCAGTGGTATTGGAATAATTTCCATCGGCAGTAAATTGAATATACGCGTTATTAATAATCGCATTTTGTGGAATATTTACATTCGCAAAACGAACACCTATGGTTTGATATCCATTAAAATTATAAGAATCATATACCAACTCTAAATCAGAGCTATCTAAATAAACAGAGCCGTTACTTTCCTTTTGCTCTACATCATCACTGGTTGCAACATCGATTACTTCAGAAAAACTCCCTACAGAAATAGCTACTGTATCATGGGCTGTTAAACCATGATTGTCGTATGCAATTGTTTCTATTTGATGCGCACCATCAGCAAACGAATAAACTAATTCAAATGGTGCTGTGGTATCGTTTCCGATACTTACTCCATTTATTATAAACTCAACTTGAGTAATTGTTCCATCGTTATCGGTAGCGCTTGCCGATACGAGTGTATTAGTACCATTAGCTATATAATCACCATTAGCTTGTGAGGTAATTGCAATAGCTGGTGCTTGTAGTGCAGCATCAATAATATTTACTATTGCCCCATTACTTGGTGTCCACACATTAATACCTGTAGGTAATTCACATACTGAATTGTTGCTGTTTTCGCCTACACTTGCTGCATTATCAACCGCTATGGTTTTTACTTCAATTTGTGCTGGTGAAACGCATACCCATTTAAACTGATTAAAACTTCCTACATCTCTTGTCCATACTTTACTATCATCTGCTGCTCTTAGTGGTGCACCCCAGCAACCCTCACCTACATATACGGTGCCTAATATATCTTCACGTTCAAAGCCCTCTTCACAATTTGTTCCACTAGAACAAGGCTTTACAGGCCAGGTAGTTTTTACTGTATGCGAATCCGATTCATACACTAAACGCACGCCTTCATCATAAAATAATTGTGCCCAGTTATTATACTCATCATTTCCTTCTGATTTGGGCCCGTTATGCGGACGCATTGGTTTATGATATTGTGCCGATTTCCATAAAGCATTATCTGTTGCTAATTGATTTTGTAACCATGTAAATTGAGTTCCTCCTGCAGCAATTTCAGAATTTAGTGTATAAATACTATACAAATTTGCGCCAAAAGTAATACGGTAATATGCCTCGGTAGACGGCACATTAAACAAATGATATATACTATTATTAGATCCTTCATGATTCCCTCTTGTTGGTACTATAGGAAACATTCTACCATCGGTAGCAATCGTTAATTGCCAATCGTCAAACCAATCTTGCCATTCACTATCAGAATCGCCATTGGTCATATCACCACCAAAAAAAACAGCCGTTGGCTTTAGTTTTGCCACTAAGCTGTTTGCGTTTTGCCGTGGAAGACGATTATTTCTTGAATCGCCACCAGATATAAACGACATTGTTTCGTTTGTATTTGGTGCTGTTTTAAACCAATACCGTTGGCTAGTTCCTTCAGAATCGTGAATTACAAAATAATAATTGGTATTAGGTGTTAACCCTGTTAGTTTAGCAAAATTATTGTTCATTCCTTTATACGAAATAACCCTATCAACCGTTTTTGACATTGGATAGTTTGCCCACGCTGTATTATGATCTGTGCTGCCATAGTATACAGTTGGACTAGTTCCTGACACCTGTTCCCATCCTATCATTATTGTAGTTGAAGGAGTGTCGGTTAAAATAATTCGGTATCTTGAATTTGAAGCTAGTAACATGCTAGAAAACAAAATACTGGAAAAAAGTAATGTGATTTTTTTCATTAGTTATAGTTTAAGATACTGCAAACATACATGCACTACTCCCCATTTTCAACTTTAAAAATCATTGTTAATTATAACATAAACTTCAAGGTATTTTTATTGCTTTAATTTAATAAACTAGAAAAGTTTTGATAACATAACATTGTTTTTCTTATAGTAAATTTGCTGTATATATTACGCAA
>CAJXHW010000025.1 GCA_913054565.1 uncultured Kordia sp.
GGAGCCGCATTTGGTATTTTAAAAGTAGGATTTATTTTAAGCGTCCTGTTAATTATTTTTTCTCACACAAACAACACTATAGAATTTGTAAGCCCTGAAAAGCTAGACCAATCCGTTTTATACAAACCTGTTAAACGTATAGCTACTTTAATTTTTCCTGATATTATTAAACAAGAAGAAGAATTAAGAGACGAGTTAATTGGCAATTAACGCATCGGTCAAATTACTTAACTACAGTAATACTTCCTCCTAACATTTCTTTGGTGTCTGCTAACTTCGGGTTTCCATATATTCTAATTTCTCCTCCCGCTTTAACTATTGCTTTTGCAACGTCTGTAGCATATATTTTTGCCGATCCACCAGCACTAACACTAACTTTAGTTTGTGACGTTTTGCAATTTTTAGCACCATACACTCCTCCTGAATTTACAACCACATCTTGATTATCTGCAGTACCTTTTATTCGTACTTCACTTCCTGAAACTACTTTTGAAGTTAATCGCTTAGTTTCAATATTTAATTCTATTTCGGAACCTTCTTGAGCCCTAACCTCTAAAGCAACAGCATTAATTTTTTCTTCCGAAAACACATAAGATCCTTCGTTAGCATCAATCAAGTGAAGTGTTTTATAATACAAGGTAACATAAGTTTTATAACCGTTAAACGACCTTGGTGTTCTTAAACGAATTTTAAGTAACCCATTTTTATTTACAATAATAACATCATCAGCATATTCGCCAGAGATGACAGCTTTGTTTTCATCTGATTTAATGAGTTTTACTGACAGACCATCATATGTTTTCAAATCGTAAAAATCATTCATATGTTTTTCAATATCTTGAGAAAATCCTATTATTGAAAACAACCCGATTACTGCTATTATTATATTTTTCATATTTGTATGTTTTAACACTTAAACGTCCTTTTTAATTAGATATTATAACCAATAGGTCTTATCATAAGTTTTTAATCTCATCTTTTACTATCCAACCAACAGAGCCATTTGATAATTTTATTTTCACCCATGAATCAAAAGTCTCAATCACTTTAACTTTTGTTCCTTCATGTAACACAAAAGCCTCTTCACTATTTAGTTTTGGTTCAGTCCGTATTCTAGACTCCTTTGCAAAAACAATAGCGTATTTAGTTGTTAAAACGTTAGACTCTTGTTTGTATGCAAAAGACACTGATAAAATTGACAATAACAGTGCTGTCATAGCCACTACAAAAAAAACTCTTTTTTTATGACTGTATTTAGAGGTACTATACAACACAAAAGCTCCAACAAACAACAACACAAACACCACTGCTAATAGCGCCCATGTGTCAAATGACACTAAATTTACAAAGGCTGAGAACAGCTTTGAAAACCCTGTTGTAGGAATGGTATCAATTTTATCAATTAGCATATTATTTGCAAACGCTAAATTTGTAAGCACATCTTCATTTGACGGATCTAATTGTAGTGCTTTTTCGTAATTATATATACTCTCTGCAATGTGATTTAGCTTATAATGAGCATTTGCTTTATTAAAGTACAAATCAGCAGAATGTTGTTGTGTATTTAATATTTGATTATACACCTGAATAGCGTCATTATACTGTTCTTGATTATATAAAGTGTTCGCTTTTTCAAACAATTGTTCATTTTGTGAAAAACCTAAACTTGTTAGTAATAACAGTATATAAATGGTATTTTTCATTTGTTTATTTTTTTTAGCAGTAAGGTTACACTATTTTGTCAATAGCCGAAATTACATTTACTGCATTATTATAATCATGCTGCATAGCATCACTACTCATTGGCGTAAATCGCGCTAAATCACAAGCCTCAATTAAATTTATATATTGATTTGTCGTTTCAGCATCAATTGTATTTTCTGTAAAAATAGCTGTGATTTTTTCTTTACTGAACTCTGAAGTTTCTACCTGTAATTTTGCTTTCAAATAATTGTGCAATGATTTATGTAACGATTCATAAAAAAGTTCTTTATCATTCAAATTTTTCTTAGCTTCAGACAGGTATTTTTTAGCCAACTTATCGGCTTTTCTAATTTTACCACCCTGAACATCATTTGCTATTAATGCTTTCTTTTTAACAAATAATAAAACTACTGGTATCACTAACAATGGTAACAATAACAAACACCAGAATAAATTAGATTTAAAAAAGTGTCCTGTTTTTACAGGCACAAAATTAGTTGTAGTATGAAACGATGCAAACTGATTGGTTTTGCCTACTACATTTTGTTTTTCAACAACTGAATTAACCGTATTTGCAACTGCATCAGAATTTGTTGGCCCAGTTAAAACTTCAATCAAATGTTCTAAAGAATTAAGTGTGTGATAGGTTTTCGTCTGCGGATTAAAATAACTAAACTCTAATTTTGAAATAGGATAATTTCCTTTAAACTGCGGCACAATAGTATACACATCACTAATCATACCTGACATGCCTGATAAATTAGTCTTAATATTTTCTTTATGTTCAGGCTCATAAACCTCTAAAGAACTTGGCACAACCAATTTTGGCAACTCAAACAATTTTAAATTTCCTTTACCTTTTACTTTAACAACTGCTTGTAACGACTCGCCTGATTTTAACGCTGATTTAGTAGTTGTCACATCAAAATCAAACTCTCCAACGGCACCATTAAAACTAGTAGGTTTTCCGGCTTCAGGAAAAGGTTTTACATTTAGTTTTCTACTACCAGCAGCTACTTTATGACGTACAGATTGATACATGCGTCCACCAAAAAAATCTCTTCTATTTGTTGGCACATCAACAACAACATCTATAGTTAATGGTTCTATATTTAGTTTTCCTGTTTTTTGCGGATATAACACTGCTTTACGTAACACTACGTAGCGGTACTGTTTCCCTTGATATGTTCCCGATTCGAATTTAAATTGTTTTGTATTGATATTCTGACTCCAGAAATCAGCATACTTTGGGTTATCAATAAAATCAAAATTACTCACATTAACTTGCGGACTCACATATAGTTTATACTTTACAGAAACAGCTTCATTTAAGTACGGACTACTATTAGAAACCTCAGCAACCAAATGTATGCTTTCACTAGCTACATAACTTGGGTCATTACTGTTTTTAGGTTTATCAACCGCGGCGGTAACTTCTATTTTTATAGGAATTGTCTTATATGTTTCACCTTCAATTTCTATAGCTGCTTGCTTAAGTGTAAACTTCCCCCGTTTTGTAGGTGATAAGATATAGGTATAGGTTTTTGAAAACGAGCGTTTACCATTTACCCAAGAATGACTTACAGCTTGGCTTGGACCACCAACTACAGTAAACCCAGAAAATGAAGGAGGCGTGAAATTATCACCTTCACTATTCATTTCAAAATCTACGCGTAACCTTTCATTTATACCTAGCTTCTGCTTACTAACTTTAGCTGTAAATTCAACTTGCGCAGTAACTAACTGTGTTACAAGAAGTATAAAAAATAATATGTATGCTTTAAATTTCATGCGTTATGTTATCTTATTACCAATCTTTTTCATTTTTTACAGGAACCCCTTTTGCTTTTTTTGGCATTCATTTTTTCCTGTAATTTCTTTTCTTGGTTGTTCATTGCATCTAACAAACTTTGTACTTGTTGAGGCGATAATTGTCCTGGCTGTTGCTTAGGCTGTTCGTCTTTCTTCTGATCAGACTTATCCTGACTTTTATCATCTTGCTTATCTTTATTCTCGTCTTCCTTCCCTTTATCATCCTGTTTTTTATCCTTTTCATCATCTCCTTTTTTATCAGAATCTTTTTTATCTTTTTCCTGTCCTTCGTCATCTTTTTTATCAGAATCATTACTATTTTTATCGTCCTTCTTATCTTTTTTGTCCTTTTGATCCTGATTATCTTTTTTCTTGTCTTTATTTTTTTCGTCTTCTTTATCTTGCTCCTTCTTTTTTTCTTTAGCTAAAGCAAGGTTGTACCTTGTTTCCTCATCTTTAGGATCATTACGCAACGCGTTTTTATACGCCTCAATAGCTTGATCATATTTTTTTTGCTGCATATAACTGTTACCTATATTATGGAACGCATCATGCTTGCCTTCTTTCGTTTCAGATACTTTTTGTGCCTGCTGATACCGCGCTAAAGCTTCATCTGTTTTATTATTCTTAAAATAAGCATTTCCTAAATTAAATTTAGAGACTGGATTAACTGGATTTTCAGAAATTGCATTTCTATATTGCGCTTCGGCATCTACAAAATTATTTTCTTGTAGCTGTTGGTTTCCTTCATAAATGTATTTTACATCTTGAGGCTCTTCTTTCTCTTGTGCAAAAGAAAGAATACTCATCAATAACAAACTATATTTTAAAACTATTTTCATTCTATTTATTCGTTAAACAGATTTAATTTTTTAATCCATTTTGTTTTCTTTTCTGACACTAACACATCAATACATAAAAACAATAATCCAAACCCTAAAAACCATTGAAACTGATGGTCAAATTCTGTGTATTGTTTGGTTTCAAATTCTTTTTTATCCATTGCTAAAAGTTCTTCCTTTATCTGATCTACTACTTGTTGTGTATTTGATCCGTTTAAATAAAACCCATTAGCTTTAACGGCAATTTCTGTCAAAACAGTTTCGTTTAGTTTCGTGATAACTGTTTCGCCACTTCTATCTTTTTTATAGCTTTCAATAATCCCATTTCTTTTTAAAGGAATTGGTCCTCCTGAAGTTTTCCCTACACCTATTGTAAAAATTCTGATTCCTTTTTCTGCGGCAAGAGTTGCAGCTGACACAGCATTTTCACTATGATCTTCACCATCTGTAATTATGACTAAAATTCTATTTGTTTGCTCCTCGTCATTAAAATATGTCGTTGCCATTTCAATAGCATCAGAAATTGCAGTTCCTTGAGATGACAACATATCAGTATTCATGTTCTGTAAAAACATTTTTGCAGAAGCATAATCTGTTGTAATTGGCAGCTGTGGGTACGCCTGACCTGCATAAGCAATAATTCCTATTCTATCACTTGCTAAATTATTGATGATTTGGGTAACCAATTGTTTTGATTTATCAATCCTATTTGGAGCAATATCTTCAGCTAACATACTTTTTGAAACATCTACAGCAAACACAATATCTACACCTTCTCTCTTTACTGTTTCTAGTTTTGTTCCAAATTTAGGGTTAACCAACCCTATAGAAAAACAAATAATAGCCAATGACCACAACAACAGTTTAAATATTTTTTTAAACCTTGAGTTTTCTGGTGTTAAACGCTGTAACAAATGGTGCTCCGCAAACTGTTTCTGTCTTTTTTTTCTCCAAATTGAAAGCATCAGAAAAGCAATTACCATAATAGGTAATGCTAACAGCACGTAGAAATATACTTTTTCTTCTAACTCAAACATTTATATAAAACTTCTAAATAAAGTGTGTCTCAACACTAGTTCTAACAAAAACAATCCAATTCCTAAAAGTGCAAAAATTCTGAATTTTTCATCATAATTGTAAAATTTGAATTCTTCAACTTCTGTTTTTTCTAACTTATTTATCTCTGAATAAATCTCTTTTAACTTTTCATTATTTGTTGCCCTAAAATACCGCCCACTTGTTTTTTTAGCAATTTCTTTTAATAATTTTTCGTCTATTTCAGCTTTTACTTTATCAAAAACAAAACGTCCGTTTGGTCGTATTCCAATTGGTGATAATGCCATTCCGTTAGTTCCTAAACCAATTGTATATACCTTTATGCCAAAATTTAATGCTAACTCGCTTGCAATTTTCGGATCTATTGTCCCTGAATTATTAACCCCATCTGTTAACAAGATAATTACTTTACTTTTTGCTTTACTATCTTTTAACCTGTTTACAGCTGTTGCCAATCCCATACCAATGGCTGTACCATCTGAAATTCGATTATCATATTGTACTTCATTTAAAGATCCCAACACAATACTCTTATCACTCGTTATTGGTGTTTTAGTATAACTTTCACCTGCATATAACACCAATCCTATTCTATCATTAGGGCGGCCTTTAATAAAATTACCTGCTACTTTTTTTAATGCCTCTAGCCTGTTAGGCTTTAAATCCTTTGCAAGCATACTTCCTGAAATATCTATTGCCATTACAATATCAATTCCTTTGTTCGTTTTTGTTTTAGAAGACACATCTACAGTTCGTGGTCTGGCTAATGCAACAATTATAACAGTAATTGCTAACAAACGTAACACCATTAATATTGGCCTTAACTTTGGTAGTAAGGATGCATCTTGAAATCCTTTTAAGCTACTTATTTGCAACGTTGCCACTTGCTGTTTACGTTTAACAACAGACCACACTATTAATAATGGCAGCACTAATAGCAACCAAAAGAATTCTGGATTTACATATTCATAGTTCCAAAACATTACTCTTCAGTTTTTTTAAGTTCAATTGAATCTAATACCTGACTCACTATTTTTCCAGCATACATATCGTCTTCTTGATAAAACACCATAACCTGCTGTAAAGCATTTTCTTGCTGAAAACTTAGAATTTCATACTTAGTAGATTGCATAGTATCAGTAATTGGATTTTTAACATTTAAGGTTCCAAACGCCTTCATACCAGTAAACCCTTTACCATTGTCATATTCTTCTTGCTTTACTACTAAATCAGTAGCTCCTTGTTGCTCTAAAAGCTGTAAGGACATTTCATTAATGTGCTCTAAATCTATTTTTTGATCTTCATCTTCTTTGTCAGAATCACCGTTTACTTGTGTTAATCCTTCCTGAGCATTTTCTGGAATAATCGTAGTATTTAATATTAATCCGAAATTACTAGTTAAGCTTCCATAAGCAAAGCTTTGAGTATTTGCAGCTTCCAATTGTTTGTTAGACACACGTTTCAACACCTGTGGGGTTGTAATAACAATAGGAGGGTTACCATACACACTTCTAACCCACTTACTTTCTAATAAGTCTTTTGTTGGATGTCCGAAAACTTCATCCTTAACTGTTGAAAAACCGTATTTAACTCCTAATCCAATTACAGTTAATAAAATTAACACCACACCTGTAATTGAGGCGTAAATAATTTTCTTTCGTTTCTTTTTACGCTCTTGCTCTTTTTGATATTGCTCATTTAACAACAACTCTTCTTCGGTTGGTTCTGGAATTGCTTCCTTAGTTTCATGTAGCATTTTTTCAATAGTACTTCTATCTACTTTTGCTGTACCATCATCTGGTTGTGATTTTGCAAACTTCACCAAATCTGAGGTACGTAATACCTTTGCTAATTCAGCAATAATATCTTTTGAAATTGGCAACTTGCCTGAATCACGTAACAATTCTAATTTCGCTATCAACTCATCTGAAGTACTTTCTAAAGCATTATCATAAACCTTCTCGTCTAGGTACCGCTTTAACACATCTGTCAGTTCTGAATAGTATTTTTTATATTCATGATTTTCCAACAACTGGTTATTATCAAGGGCTGCTAAATGTTGAATTGCCTCTTCAAATGGTGGTAATTTCTGTTCTGCCTCTCGCTCTGATTTAGATTTTCTAAAGAAGAAAGTATACAGAATTCCCGCTAACACTAGTAACCCTAAAAGTATGTATACAATCCAGTTCGGAAAACCTTCTGATGGTTTATCAACTGCTATTATAGGTTTAATATCATATAATTTTTGTTTAGTGGTATCTACCACAACATCTCTAACCTCTATTTTTAAAGAGTCTGAACTATACGATTTTCCGTTTATATTTATTTTTTGTTGTGGAATAACATAGTGACCTGAATCAAATTGTGTTAACCCATACTCTTTGTTTAAAATATAGGTTTTAGCATTCTTTAACGTATCTATTTTATAAGATGCGATAACCTCCAGAAGCCCCATAGATTTTGTTTCTGGAAACACAACTAAATCAGTAGGTTCTACTTCAACCGACAACTTTAGTTTTAATTCTTCTCCTATTTTAATTGAAGTGGTATCTGTTGCGGTTTTGACATCTTGAGCAAAAGAACTGATCATGAAAAGGAATGTACAACACATTAAGAGTGTTATTTTTCTTTCATTTATATGAGTTAGCATAACCTTATAATTCATCACTTAACCTCTATTTTTAAAATACCCCAACAACTTTTTTACATAACTTTCATCAACTCTAGTGGCTAATGCACCAGAACCACTCTTCCTAAAAGATTCTTCAAAGTAAACCGCTTTATCATAATGATATTTCGCATAATTTTCACGTACTTTTTTTGATGCTGTGTTGATGGTTTTCACCTGATTGGTTTCTTCATCTTTCATTTGTACTAGCCCAAGATTAGGTATAGTTTCTTCATGCTGATCATAAATTCTTATTCCTGTAACATCATGCTTCTTTCCTACAATTTTTAAGGTTTGTTGGTAATCATCATCAGTCATAAAATCCGACAACACAAAAACTATAGCTTTCTTTTTCATCACGCTTGACAAAAATTTAAAAGCCCCTGCAACATCTGTTTTCTTACTTTGAGGCTTAAACTCTAGCAACTCACGAATAATCCTCAAAACATGAGAACGTCCTTTTTTTGGAGGAATGAACAATTCAATAGCATCTGAAAATAATATCAACCCAATCTTGTCATTATTCTGCATAGCAGAAAAAGCTAGAGTTGCAGATATTTCGGTGGCCATTTCATCTTTGAATTGGTTTTGAGTTCCAAAAAATTTTGAACCAGAAACATCAACCATTAACATCATTGTCAATTCGCGTTCTTCTTCAAAAACTTTTATATAAGGCTCATTACAACGCGCTGTAACATTCCAGTCAATAGCACGTACATCATCCCCATATTGGTATTGACGCACTTCAGAAAAAGTCATCCCTCTCCCTTTAAAGGTAGAATGATATTCTCCTCCGAAAATATGATCAGACAAACGGCGTGTCTTAATCTCTATTTTACGAACTTTTTTAAGTAATTCTTTAGTATCCATGTTTCATTTGCCCTTTTCCATATTCGTTTTAAACAATAGTGTTATAACAAACAGCAACTTTTATGGTACTTCAATATGATTGACAATTTTATTAACTAATTGTTCTGAAGTAATATTTTCTGCTTCAGCTTCATAGGTAATCCCTATTCTGTGGCGTAACACATCAGTAACTACAGCTCTAACATCTTCTGGAATCACATAACCTCTTCGTTTAATAAAGGCGTAACATTTTGCTGCAGTTGCTAAATTAATACTTCCACGAGGTGAGGCACCGAAATTAATTAATGGTTTTAATTCTGCTAAACCATATTTTTCTGGGTAACGTGTTGCGAAAATAATATCAAGAATATACTTTTCAATTTTTTCATCCATGTACACTTCTCGAACAACTTCTTGAGCTCTTTTAATTTGTTCAACAGACACAACCTCATTAACCTGCTCAAAACTTCCTTTTAAGTTAGCCCTAACAATTAATTGTTCATCAGCTAATGTTGGGTAGTCAATTACTGTTTTCAACATAAAACGATCTACTTGAGCTTCAGGCAACGGATAAGTTCCTTCCTGTTCAACTGGGTTTTGAGTTGCCATAACTAAAAATGGCTTGTCTAATGTAAATGTAGTATCACCAATAGTTACTTGTTTTTCTTGCATGGCTTCTAACAATGCAGATTGTACTTTAGCTGGTGCTCTATTAATTTCATCTGCCAAAACAAAATTTGCAAAAACAGGCCCTTTTTTTATAGTGAAATCATTTTTTTTAATATTATAAATCATTGTTCCTACAACATCTGCAGGCAACAAATCTGGCGTAAACTGAATTCTACTAAAACTTCCTTTTACAGCTTTTGACAATGTATTTATTGCTAATGTTTTTGCTAAACCAGGAACTCCTTCTAATAAAATATGCCCTTGACCTAATAAACCTATCAACAAACGTTCAACCATGTACTTCTGACCTACTATTACCTTGTTCATTTCCATGAAAAGTAAATCTACAAAAGCGCTTTCCTTTTCTATTTTTTCATTTATAGCTTTAATGTCTATTGTTGCTGATTGTCCTTCCATTTATTTAAAAATTTTAACTGTGAAAATACTATTCCTAATTGGATAGTGCAAATTGAATATTTTATCTCAATTTCTTTGTTAAAAATTGGTTAAAGACAAATAACTTTAAAGGAATTATAACATATTTTTTAAAGTTTTACAAAATGCTTAACAAACGTTTGCTCATAAAAAGACTCTTAACCTATAATGACGAGAATAGTTTCTATGATAAAAAGCGACAATTAAACCTTCATTCAAAAGAAGGAAAAGGGAAATTTTTAAAACATATTTGCGCCTTAACAAATGCAAACCCTAATAACAACTCCTATATTGTTGTTGGCGTTGAAGATGAAGACAATAAGCTTTCTGGAGTAGATTTTTTTGACGATAGTAAAATACAAAATCTTGTTAATGCTTATCTACACAATCCTCCACAAATTTTATACGAAAACATTCCGTTTCCAAAACTTCAAAAGAACAAAGTTATTGGCTTAGTGACCATCATACACAAAGACCAACCTGAAATTACTTCTTTTAGAAAAAAAATACACAAATACTATTCAGGCTTCACCTACAAAAGAGTTGGAAGCAACTCAACCTTGATGATTGCTAATTTTGATCTTAAGGACACAAATTCAGATATTGTAGCTACAATTGAAAAAAGCGCAAAAAACAATATTAAACATACTTTAGATGGTGTTTTTGATTTCATGAACCGACACCAAAATAACAATCCCAATTATAAAGTATTTAAAGAACAATTTGTACTGTGTTGGTCTGGAGTAAAGAAAACGATTAATGATGAAACATACTACTCAAGAGTAGACATCGAAATGGTTACTGAGCAGGTAAAATTGTTTTATTCATCATTAGATGAAGTTGACATTCATTATAATGACAATTCATTTATAATAACCGAATACATTTCTTTAGGAATTAACAATAACTTAAACCGGTATCCTCTAGAAAAAAAAGTATTACACTTTGCAGATAATGGCAACTATAAAATTATTTCAGAATTTATATTTAACCCACCACAGTTCGACAAAAAAACACTATTCCATTTGTATAATTCCAACAATGCCTTAGTTGAAAAAATCATAAAAAAACAGAGTTTAAATATAATTGAAAAAAGTGACGTTTTAAAACTGCCCTCAACTTACCTAATTTTAAGTTTAAACAACTTTACTGATGCTAAGGAAAAATTAAATAGTATTAAATCTTTTTTGAAAAATCATACTGAAGATATTTATCAAGAATATAAAGAGGTACTAAGAGTTATGAGAAAAGTGCAATATCATTAAAACTAAAAAACGCGGTATAAATACTGCGTTTTTTAGTTTTATATAATAATTGATTATTAATCTAAGTAATAAATATACCCAAAATTCAACCAAACATTCCAGTCATTAAATTTATCAGAAGGTGCATTATGATCTAAACCATCAGCAAAATCTGTAAAGTAATATTGCCATCTTAAATCTAACATTAAGTCTGACAATGGCGTTAATTTGTAACGTGTACCTACACTCCACACTAAAGACCATGAAGAAAACCCTTCATTAGTAGTTGATTCTGGCAAAAACATTGCATTATTAGCATGTCCTCCAGTACTTGGGTCAATATTAGTAAGTTGCGCATATTCTGCGGCGGTAAATATTTGCTCTAAGTCTTTACTCGTAACTGCTTCTGGTGAAAAACTATTGTAATGTGCTCCTAAACTAAAAAATGGCGCAAAGGCATATCCTCCAGCTGCAAAATCACGAATACTATACGGAAAAAATTCTAATTGTGACCCTAAGTCAAACACATTAGCCCTACCTCCCATTGCTCTAAAACCATTAGCATATACACTTGTTTTTTCTGGCTTAACCCATTCTCCAAAATGCTCTAATGCAGTTGTATTGTAAGATATTTCATTACGTAATTTAAAGTGATCATTAAAATAGGTATCCTTTGTATAACAGTTACAATCTGCTCTATAAGCAAAGTTTATGTAGTGTATTATTCCTATACCGAACCCTGTGTTACCTGCATTTGTTTCAAAATCTTTTCTAATTCCGTAATCTGACTGAAAAGCTACAGGTCCTGTAATAGCTCCAATTTCATGTGAAAACCCCAATTGTGCTTCAACAGTTTCTACTGAAAAGGCAATTAACATTAACAACAAAAGATATTTTTTAATCATCTTCACTATCTTATAATATTAGAAAACAAATATATAAAAACTGCATTAACAAAAAAATTAAATGCAATTATGTTTAAAAAAAGTAGCAAATAACCCCTAATTATATCTGTCATATTATGAATATCTGTATATTTGTTCTGCTTTAAGCTTTTTACATTAAGAAATTAATTAT
>CAJXHW010000026.1 GCA_913054565.1 uncultured Kordia sp.
ATACTGAGTATTCTTTATCGAGAAATGAAGCTAGTATAGAGCTATTCATATTAGAATAAAACTCATGCTTAATGTTGTTTAGTTTTGCGTTTTTAAGCCTGTTAGCTTCTAAAATTGATTTAACCTGTATAGCAACAGCTTTACCAGAGTCGATAATAGTAATGTTTTGTGGTACTAATTTGTTAATCTGATTAATTAGAAAAGGATAGTGTGTGCACCCTAATACTAAATAATCAATATTTTTAGCAAGCATGGGGTTAAGGTAGTCTTGAAGTAGCTTAGTCATATCGTCTGATTCTATCTTTCCTGATTCAATGAGTTCAACTAAACCTTTTCCTATTTGTTCTGTAATTGTAATATTTTCAGAATATAATTCAGAGGTGCTATGAAATAGTTCACTTGAAAGCGTTCCTTTAGTAGCGAGAATTCCAATTGATTTTGTTTTGGTGCGTAATGCGGCTGGTTTAATTGCTGGTTCAATACCGATAAAAGGAATATTGTAATTTACTCTTAGATGCTTTATAGCATTTGTAGTAGCAGTATTGCAGGCTACAACAATTAGTTTACAACCTTTGTTTATTAATAACTCTGTGTTTTTAATACAAAGCTCAATAATGTCTTGTTTGCTTTTTTGGCCGTAAGGTGCATTTTTACTATCAGCTAAATAAATTGTAGATTCATTAGGGAGAAGTTGATGAATTTCTTTCCAAATAGAAATTCCACCAATACCAGAATCAAAAATACCTATTGGGTTGTTGTGTTTCATAAATTTTAAATGCCATTACAAGATAATACAGTTATTTGTAATGGCATTTATGAATTGTTACATGTCTATTAAGAAACAGCTTTTAGTTTGCTTAATTTCGATTTAGTTAATTTTTTTTCAGAATATGCTTTGTTAACTGTAAGCTCCTTATCATCAGAACTAGGTAATTCAAACATAGCGTCTGTTAGTATAGATTCGCATAATGATCGTAAACCTCTGGCTCCTAACTTATATTCAATAGCCTTAGTTACAATAAACTCAAGAGCATCATCGGTGATATTAAAAATAATATCATCCATTGCAAACAATTTTTTGTATTGCTTGATAATGGCGTTTTTTGGCTCTGTTAGTATTGCTCTTAAGGTTTTAGTGTCTAAAGGATCCATGTGTGTTAATACTGGCAAACGACCAATAATTTCTGGTATTAACCCGAAATCTTTTAAATCTTTTGGGATGATATATTGCAATAAGTTTTTCTCATCAATTTTCTCATCGCCTTTAGAGGCACTATAACCTACTGCTTGCATGTTTAAACGTTTTGTAATCACACGTTCAATGCCGTCAAACGCACCACCAGCAATAAATAAAATATTTTCTGTATTAACTTCGATAAATTTCTGATCTGGATGTTTTCTACCTCCTTTTGGTGGTACATTAACAACAGTTCCTTCTAGTAGTTTTAATAAAGCTTGTTGTACACCTTCTCCTGAAACATCTCTAGTGATGGATGGGTTATCACTTTTACGTGCTATTTTGTCTATTTCATCAATAAAAACGATTCCCTTTTCAGCCTTCTCTAAGTTGTAATCGGCAGCTTGAAGTAAACGTGTTAAAATTGTTTCAACATCTTCACCAACGTACCCAGCTTCTGTTAGTACTGTAGCATCAACTATAGCTAACGGTACGTTTAGCATTTTAGAAATGGTTTTAGCCATTAATGTTTTACCAGTACCTGTTTGTCCAACCATGATGATGTTACTCTTTTGGATCTCTATATCATCATCACTTGCAGGTTGTAATAATCTTTTATAGTGATTATATACTGCTACAGACATTACTTTTTTACTGTAATCTTGACCGATAATGTATTGGTCAAGAAATTCTTTAATATCCTTAGGTTTTCGTAAACTCAATTCTGCAGATAGATTTTCATTGTCATCTGCTGTAGATTCTTCTAAAACTATTCCGTGTGCTTGTTCAATACATTTATCGCAAATATGCGCGTCTAAACCAGCAATCAATAAGCTGGTTTCGGGTTTTTTCCTCCCGCAAAATGAACAAGATAATTCTTCTTTCGCCATTATCAGTTTTGTTTATCTAACTAAAATTTCATCAATCATTCCGTATTCTTTTGCTCTGTCAGCTCTCATCCAGTAATCTCTGTCAGAGTCATTATAAACTTTATCATACTCTTGACCTGAGTGTTTTGAGATGATTTCGTATAACTCTTTCTTTAGAGTTAAAATTTCTCTCGCTGTAATTTCAATATCACTAGCTTGTCCTTGAGCACCACCTAAAGGCTGGTGAATCATAACTCTAGAGTGTGTTAATCCTGATCTTTTTCCTTCTGCTCCTGCACATAGTAATACAGCACCCATTGAAGCGGCCATTCCTGTACATATCGTTGCTACATCTGGCTTTATGAATTGCATAGTGTCGTAAATTCCCAATCCAGCATATACACCTCCGCCTGGTGAGTTGATATATATTTGGATGTCTTTTGTGGCATCAATACTTTCTAAGAAGAGTAATTGTGCTTGTACAACATTTGCAACCTGATCATTAATTCCAGTTCCTAAAAAGATAATTCTGTCCATCATAAGACGAGAAAACACATCAAAAATAGCAACATTCATTTGTCTTTCTTCAACAATATTAGGCGTCATCCCTTGAGGGTACATTGAGCTTAATATTTTATCATAATGCATGCTGTTTATACCGTGGTGCTTAGTTGCGTATTTTTCAAATTCTTTACCGTAATCCATATTTTAAACTATAATTTTTATCAATTTAAACAAAAAAGCGTCAAACAGAAAGTTTAACGCCTTAAAGATACTCAAAATTCTTTGTTATTTTTAGCTGTAAACTTCCTTAATGAACTCTTCGTAGTTCAATTCTTTTACTTTCAAGTTTACATTGTCTTTATAGAAAGCTAATAGTTTTTGGCTTACCAATTGCTCGCTCAGTTTTCTAGCCTCATCTTGATTTGATAGTACTCTAGCAACGATACCTTCTAATTCTTCGTCAGATGGGTTTGTTTGACCAAATTGCGCCATTTGCATTTTAACCATTTCAGTTGTGTGAGATTTTAAATCTTCAAACTGAACTTTTATATCATTGTCTTTTAGTAATTTCCCTTCAATTAATTGATAGCGTAATGCTTTTTCAGATTTAGCATACTCTTCTCTAGCTTGCTCCTCAGTTAGTGGGTTTTCACCAGCTGTTTGCATCCATTTTTCTAAAAATGTTTGTGGTAAATCAAACTTTGTGTTTTCAACTAAATGTTCAGTAACATCGTTTAATAATCTTTGATCTGCTTGTTGTGCAAATTGCTTTGCAGCATCATCTTTTAAGCGCGCTTTTAATTCTTCTTCTGAGGTAACAACGTCTTTTCCGAATAATTTATCAAAGAACTCTTGGTTTATTTCTGCAGCTTCTCTGTTGTTTGTTTCAGTGATTTCAAAAGAAACTTCAGTATCTAAGCCTTCTGCAAGCTCATTACTTAGTTTTAAGGCACCAGCTAGGTCATGATCATTGTTGAATAAGCTTTTAGTTTTTAAAGTGATTACATCACCAACTTTGGCTTTTAAGAATTTATCAGTGTTGCGTTTACCTTTAATTTTATCTAAAGTAATTGTAGTTGTATTCTCAATACTGTTATCTTCATTTTTAAATACACCTGTAAACTCAGTGTCTTCATTCGCTTCAGTTACTGGAGAAATTTTACCGTATTGCTTTCTAATGTTCTCAATTTGATCGTTGATGGTTTTGTCATCAGCAACAATGTTGTATTGCGTAATAGCTTTTTTGTTTTTTAAAGTCACATCAAATTCAGGAGCTAAACCTAATTCAAATTCAAAAGAGAAGTTTTCTGCGTCCCAATTTAAATCTTCTTGTGCTCTTGGTAATGGGTTACCAAGTAAATCAAGTTTTTCTTCCGTTAAATACCTATTTAGGTTTTCTTGAATCAATTTATTTACTTCATCAACTAAAATGGCTTTACCGTATTGTTTTTTAACCATTCCCATTGGTACATGACCTTTACGGAAACCAGGTATATTAGCTTGCTTGCGGTAATCTGTAAGCACTTTTTCTACTTTTTCATTATAATCGTTCTTTTCAATTGCTATTGTAACAACTGCATTAAGTGCGTCAATGTTTTCTCTTGTAATGTTCATGTTAATCTATTTTAAAATAGCTAAAAAATTGGGTGCAAAAATAGCACAATTTTATAAGCTTGCAAATTTTTTAATTTGTTGAATTTCAGTGTGTTTTTTTAGTATTGTCAAGTAGCTTGTAAAATATTGATTGTGTAAGCGATAATAAAATACTAAATAGTATAGCGGGAAATAATCCTGAGACATTAAATCCGTTAATAAAATAATCTGATAAAAGTACCATTGCTGCATTAATAACAAGCAAAAATAACCCTAGGGTTATAATAGTTAAAGGAATGGTGAAAAATATTAAAAGTGGGCGTATTAATGTGTTTAATAGCCCTAAAACTATTGCTACAAGTATTGCAGTTGTGTAGTTTTCAATTGATATACCAGGTACTATATTTGACAGAACAAAAACAGCTATGGCACTTAGTAATATTTTTAAAATATAATTCATGTTTTGTATTTATGGTTGTTGAATGCTAAAATTATGCCATAAAAAAAAGCGTTGACAATTTGTCAACGCTTTTATAGTTTATACTAATTATGCTTAGTCTATATATACTGTTGGGTATGTTCCAGGATCAGCTTTTGGAAGATTAGCGCCAAAGTTATCTTCTATAGCATCAATAATGATGTTAGATATTACAGCGTATCCTCTTGCGGTTGGATGAACTCCATCTAAAGAGAACCCTCCTCCTGTAGCATATGTGTCAGTAATCATTCCTCCGTTATATGAAATTCCTCCGTTAGCTAATTGCTCTAAGGCTGATTTTACATCTACTAAAATCACATCATCATTAGCTGCTGCTAACATTGCAATAGAGTTATTGTAAGCGGCCTGTGCGGCAGCAATCATACCAGCTTCGTTTTCGGTTAATGCTTGACTGTCATTTAAAGGAACGCCTACACCAATTACAGTTGTTGGGTCGCCAGGGACAGCTAAAGTACCAATTACAGAGCTAGATGGTAGTACTATAAAGTCGTTAGCTGTAGCCATTCTTATAGAAGGTAGTCCCATTGCTGTTAAGTCGGTTAAACTTTCGTCTTCAATGACTACTGGGTTTTGTCCTGCAGCAAAAGTAATTGTGCGTTGCTGCATTTCAGTAGCAGTGATTAATGATCCGCCGGCAGCCATAGCTAATCCGCCGTTATATGGTGCATAAGCTGCATTTGCTCCGCCAGCTGTTGGTGCATCCATTGGTATTGGATTGTATGGTACGGTTGTAAAGTAAGGAATTGATGTTACACTAGGTAAGTTCATTACCACACCTTTTGCTCCGTTTTCGGTTAAACCAGTAAAGCCATTACCTCCATTTAATAAAATGTCATAAGTCCCGTGAAATAATGTTGGGTCAGTAATATCATTGCTTCCGTAAGTTGCAGGGTTTAGGTTTCCTGTTTGGTCAACACCTACACCACCAGAAGTAGCAAATGATAGTATGTCATTGTTACCAATCCATAATGAGAAAAATGTAGGGCTTTGAGCAACTGCATCACCAATCATGGTAGCTGATGGGCTTGAAGCCATTCTTACAAAGTAAGGGTTTGCTGTACCTGTTAAAATTCCAGAAGCTTCTCCGTATGTGTTTGATAACAAATGGAATGATTTAGCTCCAGGAACACCTACATTGTTAAATGGTCCTGTTTTTACATCAGTTGCATCAGTAGTTGGTGTACCAGGTATATTTGTTGGAGCTAAAGGATCACCGCTCAATACCAATCTGGTATCTGTAATTTGAACAGGCCCAGCAACAAGTCCTCCTAAATTATCATTTACTAAAGGTTGTTTGAAAGTTCCACCGCCAGCAAAACTAAACTTAGAAGCTAGTATGTTTGGGTATGAATTTTTTTGGCCTTGTAAATATACAGTTCCATCTGCATAACCAGCGGTAAGCGAGTTTCCTACAGTAACAAATTTACTAAAATCAGCTGTTCCGGATGAGTATGTTCCAGAATCTTCAATTGAGTTGTCTAATTCAGGCTCACAGGCAACTAAACCTATGGCCATTAGTGTTATATATTTTATGTTTTTCATAATGTCGTGATTTAAAATTCTTATAATTTATATGATACTCCAATACCTGGAGCAAATACTGATGATTTGTACGTCCCTCCAAATGGTACGTTTTGTCCATTTTCTTGGTAGTAGTCATAAGAATTGTCAATTTCATCAAATTGTAAGTAAAGGAAAGAAGCGTCAATAGACAACTTATCGTTTACTTTATAAGATAAACCAGCTGTATATCCTACAGAATCGTTACGAGGTGTTTCTGGTGCGAAATACCCGTCTTGTACAGGAGATTCATCAAAATAAATACCTGCTCTTGTAGTGATTTTTGAAGTAGCTTCGTATTGTAGTCCGAAACGGAAAGTATCAGAGTCTTTGTAGTTTCTTGGGCTTACAGATGTTCCTGCTGAGTTATCAAATTCAACGACTAAAGCTTCGTATTCACTCCATTGTGTGAAGTTGTAGTCAAATGCGAATAAAAATTTATCACAGAATTTGTAAGAAAGTCCTACAGTTACTTCGGCAGGCAAAGGCAATTCTGCATTGAAAGAGCCGTCAGAAAAATCACCTGGTGCTGAGTCTGGTACATTTTCAAAATCGGCATCACCATTTTCAGCTTGCATGATAACTTTTGAGCGGTAGTTGAAACCAATGTTTAATTTTTCAATTGGTTTAATCATAAATCCTAAAGTGTATCCCCAAGCAGAAATCCCTTTTTGATCAACTGTAGCGTTAGCTCTATCTCCGTTAGGTTCACTTAATGTTCTGTTTAAGTTTTTGTTAAAATTTACAGAACCATTAACATAAATAGGACCACCACCAATACTAAATTTATCACTAATTTTTACAGCAACTGTTGGTTGTACAAAAATAGCTTTTAAGTCAATGTTGTTAACTAAGTGAGAGCCTTCCCAGTCTTGTTCCCACTCAACTGAACTTCCGTAAGGAGTGTAAACACCTAAGCCGAAAGATAACCAGTCGTTAGCTTTATAGGTGGCATAAAAACTGAAAGGTGTAGCTAGTCCGGTTTCAGTATTACGAGCGTAACCGTATTCGCTGTTTTCATATCTTGTTTCGGCCATAATTCCTGATACTCCTAAAGAGAAGTTCATTTTTCCGTCAAGAAAAGAAATTGAAGCTGGGTTAAAAAATACAGATTCAGCACTGCTAATTACAGCAACACCGGTGTGCCCCATTGCTAATTGTTTTTGTCCTTGTATAGCAACTCTGTATCCACCTGCGTAAATTGTTGTGCTTACAAGAAAAAACAATACAAAAGATAGTAATTTTTTCATAATAATTTTGAGTTCATTTTTGAGTTAATAGCGCTTAAATTTACTATTCAAGCATAGCAATAATACAATTAATTTACTAAAAAAGCATAGTTTTTGAATAAAATTCTTGTGGATTTTCGGCGTGTAGCCAATGTCCTGCGTTGGAGATTTCTGAAATAGTAGCGTTTGGGAACATTTGCTTGATAAGTACTGAGTCCTCGGTACTTATATAATTTGATTTGCTACCTTTTAAAAATAAAGTTGGTTTTGTGAATTGTTTTTCGGTGTTAAAAGAGGTAACCACTTCGTTGTATTTTTTTAGTAGTACTGTCAGGTTAAAACGATATGCTAATTGTTGTTTGTCTTTGCGATAAATATTCTTCATTAAAAACTGAACAACACCATTCTCTTTAATATATGTGCTTAATGTAAATTCAATATCTTTGCGTGTTTTTTGAATTGAAAAATCAACTTCAGATAATGCCTTTAAAATGTACTGGTGGTGTGCGGGGTAAGTTTTAGGTGCAATATCAGCAACTATTAATTTTGTTAATAATCCGGGGTGTGTGAGCGCAAACTGCATAGCGGTTTTTCCTCCCATAGAATGGCCTAATAAGATGCAGTTTTCTAGCTTATAATATTCAATATAATTTTTTAAATCATCCACTAATAAAGTGTATGTAAAATCCGGACTGTGAAAACTTCTACCGTGATTACGTTGGTCAATTAAATGTACTTCAAAGTTTTCAGCGTATTTATTACCTAATGTTTTCCAATTGTCAGACATGCCTAAAAAGCCATGAAGTATTAATAAAGGTTGTCCTGAACCGAGAATTTTAGAATGTAAAATCTCCATATACTATTGTTCTTTAAGTTTGTGTAGATACATGTTTACCACATTTTCAATTCCTAAATAAATAGATTCAGTAATTAGAGCATGACCAATTGAGACTTCTAGTAAACCAGGGATATTCTCTTTGAAAAACTTAATGTTATCTAAACTTAAATCATGTCCCGCATTTACACCAATGTTTATGTTGTTTGCTAAAATGGCACATTCTGTATAAGGTTTAATTGCGTTGTAGTTTTTTTTACCATATTGTTTGGCAAATTCTTCGGTGTACAATTCAATTCTGTCAGCGCCAGTATTTTTAGCGCCTTCAATCATTTGTAATGTGGGGTCAACAAAAATAGAGGTTCTTATTCCGTTTCTTTTAAATTCAGAAATCACTTCTGATAAAAAATGATTGTGAGTTACTGTGTCCCAACCTGCATTTGATGTAATGGCATTAACGGAATCTGGTACTAAAGTAACTTGAGTGGGTTTTGTTTCAAGTACAAGGTCAATAAATTTAGGATTTGGATTTCCTTCAATATTAAACTCGGTTGTAACAATTTTAGTTAAATCTCTAGCATCTTGATAGCGGATGTGTCTTTCGTCTGGTCTTGGATGAATGGTAATACCGTCAGCTCCAAAACGTTCAACGTCACTTGCTACATTTAGAAGGTTTGGGGTGTTGCCGCCACGTGAATTTCTTAGCGTGGCTATTTTATTTATGTTTACACTTAACTTTGTCATATTCTAAAAATTGAGAGGCAAATTTAAGGCTAATTAGTAGAATTTGGTTAATTTGCATTGTAAAATTGTTGCAAATGAACCTTGGTGAACTTATAATAAATGATATTGCTCCTATAGAGTTAGATCAACAAATTAGTCTTATCCAGCAGATGTTTAGTAATCTTACCTATTCACATATTCCAGTTAGTGATTCAGGTAATTTTATTGGTTGTCTGTCTGAGAATGATTCTCATTGTTTTCAGACTGGTGTAACGGTTAAGGATTGTAGATATGCAATAGAGTTTTTTTCTGTTGATTGGACAACTAACTGGTTGGAAGTTCTTGAAGCCTTTGCTCAAAATTCGGCTAATATTATGCCAGTTTTAAAAGATGGACAGTATTTAGGATATTATGAGTTAAAGGATATTATGAGTTTGTTTGATCAAACACCGTTTTTTTATGAAAACGGCGCGATTTTGATTGTTAGAAAAGGTGTTAATGATTATTCGTTTAGTGAGATTGCCCAAATAGTTGAATCTAATAATGCGAGGATATTTGGGGCATTTTTAACTAATTTAGAAGCTGGTTTGGCTGAAATAACTTTAAAAATAAACAATACAGGTTTGTCAGAAATTATGCAGACATTCAGACGTTATAGTTATGAAATTATTGCTGGATATGATGATGATACGTATATTGAAAATTTAAAAGATAGGTCGGATTATTTTAAGAAATACATGAACATTTAATATGGTAAAAGTTGCAATATATGGGCGATTTAATGAGAATTTCCCAAGAGAGTATGTTAGTATTGTATTGAGGCAATTAAGTGTTTATAAAGCTGATATTTATATAGAAGACTCTTGTTTAAATCATATAAGAGAGATATCGTTAGAAAGCTATAATTCATTTAATTCTTATAAAGATTTGGATGATTCTTTTGATTTTTTAATAAGTATTGGTGGTGATGGAACAATTTTAAGATCCATATCTTATGTAAGAAATTCAGGTATTCCTATTGTGGGTGTTAATACTGGTAGAATGGGGTTTTTGGCAACTATTCAAAAAGATGAAATTGCATCTTCAATTGATGAAATTATAAATAAAGAATATCAAATTTCAGAACGAAGTTTGTTGATGTTAAGCAGTAATAAGTTGATTGATGGGCTAGATGAAAATTTCAATTTTGCGTTAAATGAAATTGCCGTAAGTAGAAAAAACACGACATCTATGATAAAAGTAGAAACCTACTTGAATGATGATTATTTAACGTCTTATTGGGCTGATGGGTTAATTGTAGCAACACCAACAGGATCTACAGGTTATTCGTTAAGTTGTGGTGGACCAGTAGTTACACCAGACTCTGATAGTTTTGTGTTAACCCCAATTGCACCTCATAACTTAAATGCTAGGCCATTAGTGATACCCGGAAATACTAAAATAAAATTAATAGTGGGTGGTAGAGAACAATTACATTTAGCATCATTGGATTCTAGAATTATTACGATAGAAAATGGCACAGAATTGATTATTCAAAAAGCTGATTTTTCAATAAAAATGATAGAGCCTAATGGAGGAAATTTTTTGCACACACTCAGAAATAAACTGCTTTGGGGTCAAGATAAAAGAAATTAGAGCAATAAATACAGGTAAATGATGTTTTATTAGTGATGCTGTTAATTGTTATAACAAAGTCAATTTTATATATTTGCAAACTTTTATAAGTACTATGTTTCAAAAGCTCACATTGTTAATAATACTGCTAAGTAGTTTATCTTACGGACAAATTCATGAAGTTGGATTGTTTTTAGGGGGAGCTAATGCAATAGCAGATGTGGGGTCTGGTAAATATATAAAGCCACATGATATTGCCGTAGGTGCTATTTATAAATGGAACAGAAGCCCTAGACATTCATATCGCTTTTCTGCAATTTACACACAACTTACTGGTGATGATTTGAAGTCGGTAGATCCTAGAAGAAAACAAAGAGGGTATACTTTTGAGAATAACATAAAAGAATTGACAGCGGGAATTGAATTTACGTTTTTAGATTTTGACCTCCATGATCAGCATAATTATTCAAGAAAAACAACCCCTTTTTTATTTACAGGTTTAACTTATTTCCATTATGATGCATTGGCTTTAACAACTGCAAATAAAATAGAGCGCTATAATTCTCACAGTACTTTTGCTATACCTATGACAGTTGGAATTAAATCTGCAATTACTAAACGATTCATATTTGCATTTGAAATCAGTGCAAGGTATGCGTTTACAGACGATTTAGATGGGAGTAATCCTGTGCGTGATAAAGAAGAATATGAGTCTTTGAAGTTTGGTAATATTGACAGTAATGACTGGTATGTTTTTACTGGTTTTACTCTAACTTATACGTTTGGTAAAAACCCTTGTTTTTGTAATTTTTAATAGTGTATGAGTACCATTGACCAAATCGACTTGAAAAAAGTACCGAAGCATGTTGCTATTATAATGGATGGTAATGGGCGTTGGGCTAAAAAAAGAGGGTTACTTCGTGTTTTTGGACATGAAAAAGGAGCGAAAGCTGTTAAAGAAACCATTGAAGCTGCAGGTAAAACAGGTGTAACACACTTAACATTGTATGCTTTTTCTACAGAAAATTGGAATAGACCAAAAGTTGAGGTTGATAAGCTTATGAACTTATTAGTGTCATCATTAAAAAAAGAATTCAAAACACTTCACGAGAATAAAATAAAACTGAATGCTATTGGTAATTTAAACGAGCTGCCATCTAAAGCATATAAAGAATTGACTGAGGTGATAGAAAAGACTAAAAACAACGATAAGCTAGTGTTAACTTTAGCGTTGAGCTATGGGTCTAGAGATGAAATTGTTAAAACAGTTAAAGAAATAGCCAAGAAAGTTAAAAATAATATAATTTCTTTAGAAAATATTGATGATTCAATTATTAATGAGCATCTTTACACGCAAAATTTGCCAGATGTAGATTTACTTATCAGAACAAGTGGAGAACAAAGGATAAGTAATTTTTTGTTGTGGCAAATTGCCTATGCTGAATTGTATTTTACAGATGTACTTTGGCCAGATTTTAAAAAAGAAGACCTTTATAAGGCTATAATAAATTATCAAAATAGAGAACGACGATTTGGAAAAACAAGTGAACAACTTAAGTAGAAAGATATATTTTAGCTTAATATTTATTTTTTTAGCAATAGCTACTAAAGTAAACGCTCAAGAAGAAGGTTATGCTGCAGGAAAAAAATATGTAATAGAAGATATTGCTATTTCTGGAAATTCTAGTTTTAATAAACAAACTATTATTTCTTTTTCTGGATTGAGAAAAGGACAAGAGATAATTATTC
>CAJXHW010000027.1 GCA_913054565.1 uncultured Kordia sp.
TACCATAATAGTTGAATAATAAGTCTGTATTTCATTGAATTCGTTACAAAAAATATTTATTTCATTAGGCACTAATCAAGGTGATAGGTTTCAAAACCTTCAATCTGCTATAAATGCATTGTATGAAAACATTGGTAATATACTAATGGTTTCGCCTGTTTATGAAACAAAATCATGGGGTTTTGATTCTGTAGATTTTTTAAATTGTTGTGTATGTTTGACAACAGAACTGGAACCAGAACGTTTATTAGAAGAGTTACAGCAAATAGAAATTGATTTAGGGCGTGTAAAGAAAGCAATAGATACTTATGAAGCCAGATGTATTGATATAGATCTTTTGTTTTATAATGATATTACACTTCAAACGATGAGGCTTACTGTACCTCATAAGTCTATTCAATACAGGAATTTTGTATTGGCTCCGTTGAATGATATTGCGCCTGAGTTCATGCATCCAAAGTGTAAAAAGACTATTTCATGCTTATTAGAAGAATGCACAGATGATAGTGAGATTGTTTTAATGAGCATGAAGTTGGATAATCCGTTTGATTCTCATGCATTTTCAAAATTTAATTTTATAACAATAGAAGGAAACATTGGTAGTGGAAAAACATCTTTAGTGCATAGAATTGCAAGAGATTATAACGCAAAGTTTATTTTGGAACGGTTTGCCGATAATGCTTTTTTACCAAAATTCTATAAAGATCAATCACGTTTTGCTTTTCCGTTAGAGATGAGTTTTTTAGCAGATAGGTATAAACAGTTGTCAGATGATATTGCACAATATGATTTGTTTAAAGAATTTGTTGTGGCAGATTATCATATTTCAAAATCATTAACTTTTGCAAAGGTAACTTTGCCTGAGGATGAATTTGTATTGTATCGTAAATTTTTCAATGTGATTTATAAAGATATGCAGCAACCAGATGCTTATGTTTATTTGTATCAAAATACAGAGCGTTTGTTGGAGAATATAGAGTTAAGAGGGCGTGATTACGAGAAGAATATACAACCGGATTATTTAGAAAAAATAAACAAAGGGTATGTGGAGTTTATCAAATCGCAACCTGGTTTAAACGTAAAAATAATTGACGTTTCAGGGTTAGATTTTGTTAAAAACAGAAAAGATTATATTCATGTTATAAAGCAAATATGCTCTTAAAAGTAGTTTGATGACAGTATTGCAATACATTTCCTTATATAGTATGTCGGTAATTTATGTAATTGCTGGAATGTGTCATTTTTTAAGTCCAAAATTCTACATTAAAATTACTCCTAAATGGGTGCCTTGTCCAGTGTTTGTGAATATTCTTGTAGGCCTCATAGAAATTGTATTAGGGGTCTTTTTACTTTCAACAGCTACCAGGTATTATGCTGCAATTGGGGTTATTGCATTGTTGATAGCGGTGTTTCCTGCAAATGTAGTGCATTTTAAAAAATCTAAGCGAAAAGGAAAGCATACGTTACTTACTTTACTGCGCTTGCCAATTCAAGCGCTACTAATCTATTGGGCATATACGTTTCTGTAAGCAAATTGAATTAGAGTTTTTGATGTATGCTTAACTGTAATTGATTTTTACCCCAGTTATTTGTGAGTTGCCTCATTATACCAAGTTGAATTTTCAGATCCTTTTTTATGTGATAGCCTATTGCAGCATAGCATCTATTTCTGTCAAAAAACTCTACAGTTTTACCATTTCCTATATCACGCTGTCCATTTATAAATAATTCATTATAAAGTGCTAGGTATAAGGTTTTTTTATCTAAAGTTAATTTATTTAATGGGATGTTTAAAAATAGATTATATCTGTATCGCGTTCTGAAATCTTGATTTTCTACAAAACGTTGTTCATAACGAAATCTATGATTGGTATAAAATCGTTTACCAAATTTTACAGGATATAAGGCTTCTTGGTAAATTCTGCTTTCTGTTGTTGTAGACTTGTTTGGGCCGAAAGTTCCAGTAGTAATATGTCCGTAACCAAGTGTTAATTTTAACTTACTTTCTTTAGGTTTATATGTTACACCACTACGGATTAATAATTGCTCTAGGTCTCCACCGAAATTCCAATTTCTAAACTGAACATCTCCTTGTAAACCCCACGAGCTATCGTTAAAAGTAGTATTGTAAAAAGTCATATACCATGCTCCTAATTTATTTTCGTCAAGCTGGGCATTTATAGTTTTAGAAGATAAAAAGCTTAATACGATAATGGATGTTAAAATTCCTTTTTTAATCACGATGTAAGTGTTATTTACAAACAAAAGCAAAAATACAATTACTTATCTAAATTGTCTCAGTCTAAAATTTTAAAATGTATAGCTATTAAGGTTTAATCTATTGTGGTGATTATTATTTTTTAATTCGCTTTAAACAACGACCTCTTGGTTCATCTCCTTCGTGGAGTACAATTTTTGAATGTAAGAATTTAGCGGCTTCAGCAGAATCTTTCACTTTAGAAGCGGTTCGTTTTAGCATATCTGATTCAAAGTCGGTTAATACACATTTTCTTATACCATGTTCTCTCCATTGTGATTGAGGTCTACATCCTATTGAGATGCTTCTTGCTAATGCTAATGCGTCTAGTAACGCTTGATTTGCTCCTTGCCCTTTAAATGGACTCATAGGGTGGGCTGCATCGCCTAATAAGGTTACTTGATCGTCTTGATTTAATAATTCAGGCTTAAGTACTTCTCGGTCGTACACAGGATATCCTGAAATTAAAGATTCTTGTGTAGCTTCTAAAATTTCAGGAATAGGTTTGTGCCAGTGTGTTCTGTTACAGGCTTCTTTTTTGAGTGCTTTAGCTCCTTTTTTACTTAGGGCTTTGGCGTCTTTTTCTGACATCGGAAAACTCAGTTGCCACATTATAGAATCCGACTTATAAGGCATCATGTAAATTCGTTCATTACCGTTAGCGGTTTGAAACACAGTTGCTGAATCTAGTAGTGAGCTATCAATATTTTCAAGCGATTTTAGGGGGCAAATACCTAATATAACTATACAGTTTAAATAGCGTAAAGGCAAAATGTTTTTACTAATTAATATGTCGCGCACAGCACTGCGTATGCCATCTGCTCCAACAACAAGATCTGCTTTAGTGTTTTTAGTTTTTCCGTTTACTAGAAAATTTAGAGTAACCTGTTTATTTTCAAATTTTTTATAGCTTATTAGCTGATGTCCCCATTGTACAGAATTATGACTGCCAAGTTGTTTAAGAAGTTCTAAACGTAATGATTGTCGTGCAATATGCACATTTGTGCGCTTAGGAGGTGTTTTTGTGTCTTGCTGTAACCATTTTCTCATTCCCCATTCTCCAATTATTTTTCCATCAGTAGTGTGAACTACATGTCTTGTAGATACAATTCCATCTTCTAGTGAGCTGATGCCTAGTCCTTTAATTGCTTTACTCGCTTGTTGTAATGTAAGTCCGTACCCTTGTGAGCGGGTATTAAAGTTGTTATCTCTCTCGTAGAGGGTAAAAGGTATTTTACGATGTAGGCAAGCTACAGCTAGAGCTACACCGCCAATGCCACCTCCGATAATAGCAACGTGTGGATAATTTTCATGATCTGCTTTGGGGTAGCTGTCAGAAGAAAGAAGTCCGGTGCCAGAACAGTTCAAACAAGAGTATAAGTGGCCTTTAGGGTGAACAGGAGCTGTTCCTACGTCGTTCATCTTTTTAAATTGATTGAGTTCAGCTTGGTATCGGAGTCGGATTTTCTTGCGTATCTTCCGTCTTTTTTTGCCTCTTCCCTGACATTCAGTGCAAATAGTCCAGCTACTCTTTTTGTTTTTTGTTTTTCCCACTTTAGTTCTTCGTTGTGTGTATTCTTTTGAACCACTCCTTACAAGGTACTTAAAATAAAGTATACTGCAATTGAAGTGATAAAAGTGTTTAACTCAAATTTTTATCAGTTTGTATATTTACGATTTTGGGTATTGTTGTTAATAAGTTAAATATAAAAAACCCTATAAACGCAATGTTTACAGGGTTTTGATAACTTTGTTTGCAGAGAGGAAGGGATTCGAACCCTCGGTACCCTTGCGAGTACACTACCTTTCCAGGGTAGCCTATTCGACCGCTCTAGCACCTCTCTAAAAATTAATCTAAATATAATTCTATTAACCCTTCTGGAGTGTTAACTACAATTTGCTGTTGATTTCTATCTACCTTTTTAATAAATTCATCGTTCACAGGAATTAAAATTTCTTTACCGTCTTTGTCAACAATAAATAATTCTTGAGCACCTGTTGTGTCTATATTTTCAATAATTCCCACATCTCCAAAGTTTTCATCAACCATTGTAAACCCTATAACTTCATGAAAATAAAATTTATTGCCTTCTAGTTTAGGGAGTATAGATAATGGCAAGTAGAGTTCGGTTTTCATTAAAGCATCAGCATCCTCTTCAGTGTCAACGTCTTCAAATTTAATGCGGAGTAATTGTGTTTTATGAAGTTTACAGCTTTCAATAAAAAAAGGAATCAGATTATTTCGTAATGAAATAAAAACCGATTCCAAATTTTTAAATAATTCAGGTTCGTCCGTGTCTAATTTAACCAGGAGTTCTCCTTTAAAGCTATACTTCTTAACGATTTTTCCTAAATAGAAACAATCTTTAAGTTGCATGTTTTACTCTTCTTCTTGAGCAGGAGTTGCCGCAGCAATTCTTGCTTCGTTAATAGCTTTTTCAGCAGCTAAAGCAGCGGCAGCAGCATCAGAATCAGCTTTTGCTAATCCATCTTTCTTTCCTTGTACTTTACCTTCTTTATCAGCAACCCAAGCAGCAAATTTTGCTTCAGCTTGTTCTTCAGTTAAAGCTCCTTTTGCTACACCACCTTTTAAGTGCTTTTTAAGCATAACTCCTTTGTAAGAAAGAATTGCTCTAGCAGTATCAGTTGGTTGTGCACCTTTACCTAACCATTCTACAGATCCGTCAACATCTAAGTTAATTTCTGCAGGATTTACATTAGGGTTGTAAGTTCCTAATTTTTCTAAAAATCTACCATCTCTTTTTGATCTTGAGTCAGCAGCTACGATCCAGTAAAAAGGCTTCCCTTTTTTACCATGTCTTTGTAATCTAATTTTAACAGGCATAATGTGTTAATTTTTGAAGGTTCACGACCTTCGGTTATTAATTATAAATAAGTCTGCAAATATACAATGCTTTTTTGAGACAGCAAGCAGTTTTTTGAATTTTTGAATCTCTTTGTTAACCACTTGTTTTTTTTAGAATTGATTAGCTTAGCAGAACTTAAGATTAGCATGCAATAAATGATGGATTTATTTAATGAGATTTACGGAGGAGACTATAATTTATTACCCAACGATGGCGTCGTAAATTACTACGGGATTATTATGAATAGAGAAGAGGCGGACAGGTATTTCGATTATTTGTTAAAGTACATGGCTTGGAAAAATGATGAAGCTATTTTATTCGGTAAACGAATTATTACAAAACGTAAAGTGGCGTGGTACGGCGATAAATCATTTGAATACGAATATTCAAATACAACCAAGAAGGCATTGCCATGGACTAAGGAGTTATTGTATTTGAAACAGCAAGTTGAAAAAAAGACAGGTGAATCATTTAATTCCTGCCTACTCAATTTATACCATAATGAAACCGAAGGTATGGCATGGCATAGCGATGCTGAAAAAAAATTGCAGAAAAATGGCGCTATAGCGTCCTTGAGTTTTGGCTCTGAACGAAAATTTTCATTCAAACATAAAGCAACTAAAGAGAAAGTGTCCATTGTGCTAAGTCATGGTAGTTTGTTGGTTATGAAAGGCACAACTCAAACTAACTGGCTCCATCGTTTACCGCCAACAAAACTTAAAAAAGGTATACGAATAAACCTTACTTTTAGAAAAATAATAGAATGATTTTTAATGTTTACAACTTCATTAAAACAATTAATTATAGCATAAAATTTATGCTTAAATTTGAACCATGTATTTAATTTTTGACACAGAAACTACAGGACTTCCAAAACGTTGGGATGCCCCTATTACCGATACTGATAATTGGCCAAGATGTATTCAAATAGCTTGGCAATTGCACGATGAACTCGGTAATTGTATTGAACATCAAGACTATTTGGTGAAAGCAGATGGGTTTAATATTCCTTATGATGCCGAAAAAATACATGGTATTTCAACTGCTTTAGCAAATGAACAAGGAATAGGGCTAAAGACTATGTTGGAGAAATTCAATATAGCATTATCTAAGTCGAAATTTATAGTTGGTCAGAATGTAGGATTTGACACCAATATAATGGGAGCTGAGTTTTGCAGACTTGGCATAGAAAATAATTTACAAGAGCTACCTGTTTTAGATACCTGTACTGAGCGAACCGCTGATTTGTGTAAAATACCAGGTGGTAGAGGTGGACGATTTAAATTGCCTACACTAACAGAATTACATAATCATTTATTTGGTACTGGCTTTGGTGAGGCACATAATGCTACGGCTGATGTTGAGGCAACAACTCGTTGTTTTTTCGAATTAATTAGAAAACGAAATTATACTACAGAAGAGTTAGCTGTTTCAAATGATTATTTTGAGCGGTTTGATGCCGAGAACCCTAATACAATTCAGGTTGTAGGGTTAAAACACGTTAACTTAAAAAAGGAGTCTGAAAAAATAAGTAAGCGCATAGAAAAAGAAGCTGCTACTATTTTTTCTAATGAAGATATTGTTCAAAACCTTACCGTTTTACAAGAAGCGCAATTCTCACATTTACATAATCATTCACAATACTCAGTATTACAATCTACAATTCCTGTAAAAGGATTGGTTCAAATAGCTGCTAAAAACGGGATGAATGCCGTTGCTATGACGGATCATGCAAATATGATGGGGGCGTTTCATTTTGTGAGCGCTGTACAAGAACACAATAAAGGTGTTGAGGAACGTAGAAAAGAAGCTGAGGAAAAAGGAGAAGAGTTTCAAGAAAAACCATTAAAAGGAATTATTGGTTGTGAGCTATTTGTTTGTGAGAATCATTTGGATAAATCAAGAAAGGATAACGGATACCAAGTTGTTTTTCTTGCAAAAAATAAAAACGGCTATCACAACTTAGCAAAAATGTCATCTATTGGGCATACGCACGGAAAGTATTATGTGCCAAGAATTGATAAAGAAGTTATAAAAAAATATAAAGAAGATATTATTGTGCTTACAGGAAACCTATATGGTGAGGTGCCTAGTAAGGTTTTAAATATAGGAGAAAATCAGGCAGAGGAAGCTTTGCTGTGGTGGAAACAAGAATTTGGAGATGACTTGTACATTGAATTAATGCGCCATAATCAAGAAGATGAAAAGCGTGTTAATCAAGTATTAATTGAGTTTTCTAAAAAGCATGATATTAAGCTTGTAGCAACTAATAATACTTATTACGCCAATCAGGAAGATGCTAATGCGCACGATATTTTATTGTGTGTAAAAGATGGGGAAAAGCAAGCAACGCCAATTGGTAGAGGGCGTGGTTATCGTTACGGGTTGCCTAATCAGGAATACTATTTCAAGAGTCAAGATGAAATGAAAGCGCTCTTTAAAGATATTCCTGAAGCAATTGCAAATGTGCAAGAAGTAGTAGATAAAATCGAGTCATATGTTTTGGCGCGTGATGTCTTATTGCCGGCATTTGATATTCCTGAGAAATTTCAGTTTAAAGAAGATATAGAAGACGGTGGTAAGCGAGGTGAAAATGCTTTTTTAAGACATCTTACTTATGAAGGTGCCAAGAAGCGTTATGAAGAAATTACTCCTGAGATAGAAGAACGGCTTGATTTTGAATTAGAAGTTATTGAAAAAACGGGGTATCCAGGGTATTTCTTAATTGTAGAAGATTTCATTAGAGAGGCAAGAAATATGGATGTTTCTGTAGGGCCAGGTCGTGGGTCGGCAGCGGGATCAGTTGTAGCCTATTGTTTGTGGATTACAAATTTAGATCCTATAAAGTACGATTTACTTTTTGAGCGGTTCTTGAATCCAGAACGTGTTAGTATGCCCGATATCGATATTGATTTTGATGATGAAGGTCGTGGTCGTGTCATGCAATATGTAATTGATAAATATGGGGCTAATCAAGTAGCGCAAATTATCACTTACGGAACTATGGCTGCCAAGTCTTCTATTCGTGATACCGCACGAGTATTAGATTTACCTCTTTTTGAAGCAGATAAAATTGCCAAGTTGATACCAAATACCAAGCTGGCTAAAATATTCGGAAAATCTGAAAAAGAACTTCGCGATAAATTCCGTTCTGAAGAAGTTGATAGCATAAACGAGTTGCTAAATATTTCAGAAGGTGAAGATCTAGAAGCGCAAACCATTAATCAAGCAAGAATATTAGAAGGTTCTGTGCGAAACACAGGAATTCATGCTTGTGGTGTTATAATTACACCAGATGATATTACCAAATTTGTGCCAGTAGCTCTAGCGAAAGATTCGGAAATGTATTGTACCCAATTTGACAATTCAGTAGTTGAGAGTGCGGGGTTGTTGAAAATGGATTTCTTGGGGTTAAAAACATTAACTCTAATAAAAGATACGGTCAAGTTGGTTAAGCAAAAGCATAACATTCAGCTTGATCCAGAAACGTTTGATTTAGAAGATGAAAAAACATATGAGTTATTCCAGCGTGGAGAAACTGTAGGGATCTTCCAATATGAATCACCAGGGATGCAAAAATACATGAAGGAACTTAAACCTACAGTGTTTGCAGATTTAATTGCGATGAATGCCCTGTACCGTCCTGGGCCAATAGAATATATCCCAAGTTTTATTGATAGAAAACATGGGGTTGAAGAAATTGTTTATGATTTAGAGGCAAGTAAAGAGTATCTTGAAGAAACCTATGGTATTACGGTTTATCAAGAGCAAGTAATGTTGTTGTCGCAAAAATTAGCAGATTTCACGAAAGGTGAAGCCGATGTTTTGCGTAAAGCAATGGGTAAAAAACAAATTGCGGTATTAGCAAAGATGAAACCCAAATTTATCAAACAGGCTGGAGCTAAAGGTCATGATGAAAAAGTTTTAGAAAAAATTTGGACAGACTGGGAGGCGTTTGCGTCTTATGCGTTTAACAAATCGCATTCAACCTGTTATGCGTGGATTGCTTATCAAACTGCTTATTTAAAGGCGCATTACCCTGCTGAATATATGGCTGCTGTTTTGTCAAATAATATGAATGATATTAAGCAGGTTACCTTTTTTATGGATGAATGTAAGCGTATGGGGTTACAGGTTCTTGGGCCTTGTGTAAATGAATCGTATTATAAATTTACTGTAAATGATGATAATGCTGTTCGTTTTGGTATGGGGGCAGTAAAAGGGGTAGGTAGTGGTGCAGTTGCTACAATTGTTGCGCATAGAGAAGAAGATGGAAAGTATAAGTCTGTTTTTGATTTAGCAAAACGAATCGACTTAAGAGCTGCAAATAAAAAAGCATTTGAAAATTTAGCATTAGCAGGAGGATTTGATACGTTTGAAGGGACCCATAGAGCTCAATATTTATATGATGCTGGAGATGGTCAAATGTTTATTGAAAAAGTATTAAAATACGCTGCTAAATATCAAGAAAGCCAAAATTCATCTCAAGTGAGTTTGTTTGGGGAAGCATCAGATGTGCAAATACCCGAACCAGTTGTGCCACCATGTGATGATTGGGGAACCATGCAAAAATTATCGCAAGAACGTGATGTAGTTGGGGTTTTTATATCCGGACATCCGTTAGATGATTTTAAAAATGAAATAAAATATTTTTGCAATGCTGAATTATCTCATTTAAAAAACTTAGAGCCTCTAGTAAATAGAGAAGTGTCATTTGCAGGAATAGTAACATCTGTTGAGCATCGGACATCTAAAAACGGTAAAGGATGGGCTACATTTGTTATTGAAGATTATACTGAAGCTCATGAATTTAGAATATTTGGTGAAGAGTATTTGAAACAACGCCATTTCTTAATTGTAAATTCCTTTGTATATGTAAAAATATTCATAAAACCAGGATGGATTAATAAAGAAACAGGAAAAAGAGCAGAGCCTAGAATTCAGTTTAATAGCTTTGAATTGCTACAAGATGTGATGACGAAACATTCTAAAAAAATGACTATTCAATTAAAAATAGATGACTTGTCAGCGGAAAAAATAACTCACTTAAAACAAACGGTTGATGCGCATATTGGCGAAAAGCAATTGAGCTTCATTATTTATGAGTTAAATGATAAGTTAAAATTAAATATGATAAGCAGAACACAGAAAGTTGCAATAACCAATGAGTTTCTTCAAGCGTTAGAAAAACAACAGATAAATTATAAGCTAAATTAACCGAGGTATTCATCTATTAATAAAATTGATTTAAGTATAAATAAATCCGATGAATGAGATTGTAAGGTTTCGTGAAATATTTGACTACATTTGTGCAATAGATTACTAATTTAAAATTAAATAAAATGGCATTAGAAATAACAGACGCAACATTTGAAGACGTAGTATTAAATTCAGATAAACCAGTATTGGTAGACTTCTGGGCAGCTTGGTGTGGACCATGTAGAATGGTTGGACCAGTTATTGACGAAGTGAGTAATGAATACGAAGGAAAAGCAGTTGTAGGAAAGGTTGATGTTGATGCAAATCAAGAATTTGCAGCTAAATACGGTGTAAGAAACATTCCAACAGTATTATTGTTTCATAAAGGAGAAATGATAAGCAGACAAGTAGGAGTGTCTCCTAAAAGTGCTTATACAGATGCTATTGATGCAGCTTTGTAATTAGAGCTTTGTAAATAATAACAAAAAAAGGTTTGGCGTCTCGCCAAACCTTTTTTATTTTAGTAAACGAGCTTTTCATTTAATGCTTTAAAGACAACTTGTATGGCTATAAAAAGAGAACTTAATCACTCTAAGGTGTATTTCAATTTGCAATTGCTCGCTTCGCAAATTGTAGAAGGAATGATTACGGGTATTCACAAAAGTCCTTTTCATGGGTTTTCATCAGAGTTTGCAGAACATAAAGTGTATAACAATGGTGAAAGCACTAAGCATATAGATTGGAAGTTGTTTGCAAAAACAGATAAGCTTTTTACCAAGCGTTATGAGGAAGAAACAAATTTACGTTGCCATTTAATTCTTGATAATTCTGCATCAATGCACTATCCAAAAACGACTAAGTTTTCAGTTGGTAATTTAAATAAAATAGGGTTTTCTGTTTTGGCAAGTGCCGTAATTATACAGTTGTTAAAGCAACAAAGAGATGCAGTAGGGTTGAGTGTGTATGGAACAAAGTATGATTTTTATGCGCCAGAAAAAGGAAGTGAACGGCATTTAAATTTATTACTCCATCAGTTAGAAAATGTGATAAACTCATCTCCAGAAAATGCTGATACCAATACAGTGAAATATTTACATGAAATTGCAGAAAAACTACACAAAAGATCATTAGTGTGTTTTTTCACTGATATGTTTCAGTATGAAGCGAAAACTGAAGATTTGTTTGCGGCATTACAACATTTAAAGTATAATAAACACGAAGTGGTGTTGTTTCATACTTTAGATTATGAAACAGAAGTAGCTTTTAATTTTGATGAAACTCCGAAAAGTTTTATAGATGTAGAGACTAATGAAAAGGTTCATTTATATGCTCAAAATATAAAAGAGTTGTATTCAGAAAAAGCAAAACAATATATAGCGGACATTAAGTTAGAATGTGCTAAATATAATATTAAATACGTGCCAGTAGCTGTTTCAGATAATTTTGATAAGATATTAAATTCATATCTTGTTGAAAGACAAAAGTTTGGGTAATTCAACTTAAAATAATTAAAAAAAAACAAGATTTTTCTTTGTGCGTGGTGAAATCTGTTCTATATTTGCACTCGCTATATGCAAACGGTCTGGTAGTTCAGCTGGTTAGAATACATGCCTGTCACGCATGGGGTCGCGGGTTCGAATCCCGTCCAGACCGCAAAATAGCAAAAAAAGCTCCAAGAAGTTGGAGCTTTTTTCTGCGCCAAACGTTAGTTGTGTTGTTTTGACAAATGTAGTGTTTGTCAATGGTTTAGTAGTAAACCAATGGAAAGCTTCCCAAAATTCCTTTAAAGGATCATCGGGATGCTTTTTTTTTATTCTTAACACTTTCAGGTAAGTACTTCCCAATTATAATCGCTAATTAATTATTAAATAAAAAAATAGTATTAAATGTCACTTTTTCCTTTGTGGGTATTTAAATCTGTTTTATATTTGCACTCGCTATATGCAAACGGTCTGGTAGTTCAGCTGGTTAGAATACA
>CAJXHW010000028.1 GCA_913054565.1 uncultured Kordia sp.
TAATATAAAGGTTGTTTTTTGCAAAAAAAACAACCTTTATTTAGCGACCTATATAAACAAGGGATATAATTAATTATTTTAGGGATAAACAACACTCCCTGTTTTATATAATTATTTTATATTATTGGTTCTATCAATATCTGCCATTAACTCTGAAGGATCAATAGTAATCGTTTTTATGTTTTTTGAGACTTCAAATGTATAGGTAGGATGTGCCCATGCCCAATCAGTTTTTACAATTCTTTTTAAATTAGGATACGCATTTTCTTTTTCAGCTCTTGCCATCTGTAAAGGAATATAAATATATTCTTTACTCCCATCTGTATATTCAACAATCACATCAATAGGCATTGGCAATTCTCCTTTGCGCTTTAAAGTTACTTTTTTACCTTCAACAGACTCAATAGCATAATCAATAGTTTTGGTTGTTTGTGTCCACTCGGTTAAATACCAATCCAATTCAAAACCAGATACTTTTTCTGCTACACGTTTAAAATCATTTGGTGTAGGGTGTTTAAAGCTCCATTGTGTATAGTATTCTTTTAAAGTTTCTGCTAGTTTATCTTCTCCAATAATGTAGCCTAATTGCGCTAAGAATATTTCCCCTTTACTGTAGGCAGTAATTCCGTATGCCATATTTGAATGGTAACGATCAGCATAAGTTGTTTGTGGTTCTTCTTTACCAGAATTAGCCAAATAGTTATAATTTCTATAAGCACCTACAAACGGATTATCTTTTCCTTGCCCTTCAGCTAATGCAGAAATATATGACGTCATTCCTTCGTCCATCCACTCATGTTTTGCTTCATTTGTAGCAAATAAATGTTGAAACCATGCATGAGCCATTTCGTGAGCTGTTACGCCTATTAAGCTTCCTAATTTACGTTTTCCAGTAATTAAAGTACACATAGCATACTCCATTCCACCGTCTCCACCTTGAATAACAGAGTATTGTTTCCATGGATATGGCCCAACATTTTCATTAAAAAACGCTAATAATTCTGCAGTACGTGGTTGTAATTTTTTCCAGTTTTCTTTGATGCTCTTATCATTTTTATATAAAAAATGTAAGTCTACACCATTTTCTCCTTTTATTTTATCATGAATATAATCAGGATCTGCTGCCCATGTAAAATCGTGTACATTAGGTGCTACAAAATGCCAAGTTAATTTATCTCCTTTTACCTTAGGTACTATTACACCAGCATCTTCATAGCCGTGTCCTATCTGATTTGGGTTTTGTAAATATCCAGAACCTCCAACAGTGTAGTTTTTATCGATGGTTAACTTTACATCAAAATTTCCCCAAACACCATGAAATTCTCTAGCGATGTACGCATCGGCGTGCCATCCTTCAAAATCATATTCAGCTAATTTAGGAAACCATTGTGTCATAGAAAGTGCTACACCTTCTGCATTATTTCTACCAGAACGACGAATTTGTAACGGCACTTGTCCTAAGAAATCCATATTGAAAGTTACTTTTTCACCAGATTTGATGGGTTTGTTTAAAGTGACTTCTAAAACAGTACCAACAGTAGTGTGTTTTACAGCAACACCGTCTTGAGTTAAAGAGTTGACTTTAATAAATCCAATTTCATTAGGTTTTAATCCCGCAATTCTACTCACAACTTTTGGGTTGTCTTTTGTGCCAGTGTTTACAGTCATTCGCCCATCTGGATCAGGAACAGTCGCTAAACGTGCATCCATTTCACTACCAGGTTGAAAAGCATTAAAATACAAGTGGTAATACACTTTGTCTAAATCGTCAGGAGAGTTGTTTGTATACACTAACTCTTGCTGTCCTTTATATTGATAGGTATTTACATCCATATCAATAGCCATCTTATAGTCAACATGTTGTTGCCAATACGTATCTTTTGATGTGATAGATGTAGATTTTGTAACCGTTTGAATACTTGGCTGTATGGTGTTTTCTGTAGTTTTACACGACAACACTGTTAAGGCGGTAAGCCCTAATAGAACTGTTTTTTTCATTTGTTTGAAGAATTTAAAGGACTAAAATAAAAAAACCTCAGCAATAACTGCTGAGGTTTAGTATAATATTAAGAAGTAATATCTTATTTAGACATCATTTCTGCCATGATTAAGGCGTTGTAAGCATTCACAATTTTTCCGCTTGTAGATACTTCGCTTAAGGTTTTCTTATTATCACTATTACCAGCCATGATCACTTTAGTAGTAATTGGTAACCCTGAACTCATTAAAATTTGCTTTACTTGAGCAGCTTTTAATTTAGGATAGTAAGAACGAATTAATGCAGCAACTCCAGCAACATTTGGCGATGCCATTGATGTTCCTTGTAAGTGCTTATACTTATTGTGTGGCACTGGTGCGTAGATTTTTACTCCTGGAGCAAAGACATCTACATTTGTTTTACCATAGTTTGAGAAGTTGGCCACTAACTCAGATCCGTATTTGTAATTTAATGCACCTACTGTTAAGAAGTTGTTAGAAATTTCAGAACCATTATCAACTTGGTCATTTGGATAAATGTTTTTAGTATCTAAATCTGTACCGTCATTTCCAGCAGCATTTACAATTAAAACATCATGATCTGCAGCGTATTTAATAGCATCATAAACCCATTTCGCGTGTGGAGAGTATGATTTACCAAAACTTGTATTGATAACTTTTGCACCATTATCTACAGCATAACGAAATGCTAATGCAATATCTTTATCATATTCATCACCGTTAGGTACTGCTCTTACAGTCATAATTTCAACATTATGAGCAATTCCGTTCATTCCTTTACCGTTATTACGCTCAGCAGCAATAATTCCTGCTACGTGTGTTCCGTGTAAAGCACCATCTTTTTCTGGCCCCCACATAACGTTGTTACCATAAATGTTGTCTGAAATATCATTAGGGTTATCCCCTACCACTGCTCTAAAGTCAGTAGTCATATTTAAATGACTATTTAAACTAGATGTAAAATGCTCAATACCGCCTTTTATTTGTTCTTTAACATCGGCTATTGGACTACCATACGCCATCATTTGCTTAATAACACCAACGCTTTGTAACAAAGTTTCATCTTCAGTAGTAATAGCGTTTACGTCTTCCTTAGTATAAATTTCTTTACCTAAATGTTTAGCAACTGCGGCATCTGCATCAGTTAAGGATTTATAAATTTGTTCATAACGTGTTTTATTAGCTATGGCTTGTTGAGATTCAGCATCATATTCTTTTTGAGCGCTTGCAACGGTTGCTGCATCTGCCAAAGACTTGTCTCTTAAAATACGTACAAACTCTAAGTTTTCATCATTAATATCACCTAAAAAATTCCATCCGTGAACATCATCAATGAAACCGTTTTTGTCATCATCTTTTCCGTTATTAGCAATTTCCTTTTTGTTGGTCCATAGCACATTTTTTAAATCTTCATGCTCAATATCAACTCCAGAATCTATAACTCCTACAACAACAGTTTTTCCTTTTTTTCCTTTTAAGAATTCGTAAGCTTTATCAACACTCATCCCAGGAATGGTATCTTTTACTAAATCTAAATGACTCCAAGAGTTCAACTCTGCATCTGTTAATTTAGTCACCTTTAAAGGTGTACTGTCAATGTTTGTAATTGGTGTAGACACCACATTTGACGAACCACAACTAGCCAAAATCATTGCTGTAGTTGCTGATAAGAATAATGGTTTAATCAATTTCATGTGTTTGTATTTAGTGTTATTTTAATTTTGATTGAATTGACGTGCAATTTAAGGACTTCAAATAGAAATGCATATTTATTTCACAAGTTTCATCAATATGATTTATGAATAATTTAGTTATTAGTAGCTTAATTGAATATTTCGTTACACGTAAAACGTTCTTTTAATACGATTCCTTTTTCTGAATGCTGCACAGTAACAATTTCATTATGAGCATCATGCTCTAAAAATAAATAAAAATTTTCTGTAGCTGCGCGATTTAAAAAAACGCCTTTTTCATCAAGACTCAATAGAGGTCGTGTATCATACCCTGTAACATACGGAACTTTTAAATGGCCAAGTGTAGGCATTAAATCGGCCATAAAACAGATGGTTTTCCCTTTGTAATTAATATGCGGAATCATTTGTTTTTCTGTATGACCATCAATAAATAACACTCCAAAATCTAATTCTGATTGTGTTATAAACCCACTTTTTTCTGGACTTTCCATAAAGTTCAATTGTCCAGATTCTTGCATTGGCAGTAGATTTTCTTTTAAAAAAGAAGCTTTTTCTCTAGCATTTGGCTCTGTAGCCCATTGCCAATGACGTTTATTTGTCCAGAACTTAGCATTTTTAAATTTAGGCTCAAATCCTGTTTTGTCTTTATTCCAACCAATGCTTCCACCACAATGATCAAAGTGTAAATGCGTCATAAATACATCAGTAATATCGTTTTTATGAAAGCCATGTTCAGCAAGAGATTTGTCAATAGAATGATTACCCCATTGGTGGTAATAGCCAAAAAATTTTTCCGATTGCTTATCTCCCATTCCTGTATCTATAAGCGTTAGACGATTGCCATCTTCAATTAATAAACATCGTGCGGCAATATCAATGAGATTATTTTTGTCGGCTGGATTAGTTTTTTGCCAGATTGTTTTAGGAACAACACCAAACATTGCGCCTCCATCTAACTTAAAATTACCAGCTTCAATAGGGTATAGTTTCATGTATAATACTTTTATAGAGTGCTATTTATTGTTTTAAAACCACCATAAGATTTAAAAACAATGTGCAAATTAGTAAAATAGAGTCGATTTTATGCACATGTTAAGAAGGTTTTATGATTTCATAAGTAGAAAAAAAATCCTATTTTCGGTAAATCAAAATACTTATAAATGTAAATTAGTGCATATGCTGATATTTAGTGTCTGTAAGGTTGAATGTATAAAGAGAGTATTTTAATATAAGTTTGCAATGCGTTTAAATAGAGTATTGCTTACGCATTTGAAACATATTTTTAACTTTACCCTTTAAAAAACATCCATGTTAGCATTAGCAGGAATTATTATACTAGGAATACTAGCCCAATGGGTTGCTTGGAAACTTAAGTTGCCAGCAATTTTACCATTAATTCTTATTGGTTTATTGGTAGGGCCAATAGCCGCAGAGTTTTTATCAGAGGACGGAACTAAATGGATAGAACCCATTTGGAATGGTAAAGAAGGTTTATTTCCTGGTGAAAGTCTATTCTATTTTGTGTCTTTAGCAATTAGTATTATTCTTTTTGAAGGTGGACTTACCTTAAAAATTAATGAAATTAAAAATGTAGGATCTGTAATTACAAAACTAATTACACTAGGTTCTTTAGTTACTTTTGTAGTTGCTGCTGTAGCCGTGCATTATATTTTTAATTTAAGTTGGGAGATTTCTTTTTTGTTTTCTGGACTTATTATTGTCACTGGACCAACTGTAATTACACCTATTTTAAGGAATATTCCATTAAAGAAAGACATTTCAGCAATTTTAAAATGGGAAGGTATATTAATTGATCCAATTGGAGCTTTGGTTGCGGTTTTGGTATTTGAATTTATTAGTGTTGAGGGTGGTGGTGAGTTTACTAAAACTGCATTTATTGAGTTTGGAAAAATTCTATTCTTTGGTTCAGTATTTGGGTTTACTTTTGCACATGCGTTAAACTTTTCAATTAATAAAAACTTTATACCTCACTATTTGCTAAATGTGTTTGCTTTGGCTGCAGTATTGGGGGTATTTGTGTTGTCAGATAGCTTTGCTCATGAGTCGGGTTTATTAGCGGTAGTTGTTATGGGTATGGTATTAGGGAACTCTAATTCACCGTATTTAAAAGAACTGTTATATTTTAAAGAATCACTCAGTGTGTTATTAATATCGATTCTTTTTATACTGCTTTCTGCCAATATCAATATGAGTGATTTATGGTTGATATACAATTGGAAAACCGCTATTTTATTTGCGGTAGTTGTCTTTATTGTTAGGCCATTAGGGGTGTTTTTAAGTTCTATTAATTCTGGTTTACAATTAAATGAAAAGTTATTTATTAGTTGGGTAGGACCACGTGGTATTGTTGCTGCCGGAATTGCATCATTATTTGGGTTAAAGCTTGCTAAAATAGGGGTTGAAGGTGCTGAATATATTACACCATTAGTGTTTGTAATTGTTTTAGGAACAGTTTTACTAAATGCTACCACGGCGCGTTATTTTGCTAAAGCTATAGGTGTAATGTTAACAAAATCTAATGGAATATTAATTGTTGGTGCATCAGAGGTCTCTCAGATAATAGGAAAGTATTTGGTGGAAAATAATAGACATGTAGTACTTATTGATAATAACTTTACACATGTAGAAAATTCTCAGAAGTTAGGTTTAGAGGCTATGAAAGCGGATATTTATTCTGATGAATTAACCAATAATATTGAGTTAAATGATATTGGATATTTAATGGCTTTAACAGGAAGTACGGCTATTAACCAATATGCCATTAATAAATTCTCTTCTCAATTTGGAGAAAATGGAACTTTTAGATTGGTGTCAATTGAAGAGATTAACGATGAAGTAAACAACCCTAATGAGTGTTTATTTTCGTATTCAGACGACTACAATTCATTAAGTAGTTTGGTAAGTAAAATTCCTGAAATACATGAATTAGCTATAAAAAATAAGGATCATTTTTTAGAACTTATTGAAGATACAAACAATGATAAAGATGTGATACCATTATTTATAAAAGATACTAATGGTGAACTAGAAATAATTGCGTCTGATAGTCATGATAAAAAAATACAAAAAGGATTTAAACTTGTGTATTTAGGAAGAGAGATTCAGAATAAATAAATTCGGTATAGGTTTTTTTAATGCCAGTATTATAAAACTAATTTTATGGTTGCTGCTCTTTAAAAACGAATGAAATTTCATTTGATTCATCAGAAATAAGAGCAATTAAATTGTCGTTTTCAATAGAGTACTGGATTATTTTCGGAAAATCATTGGCTTTGTTTTCACAAGTAAAACCACCTTCTTTTTTTGAAATTATTTTAAAAGTAGTTGGAGTTTTATTCACTCCAACTACTTCAAAATTCCAATAACCACTGTGTTTATATAACCGAATATCTTCTTTAAAAACAGTATCTAATCGTTTTAAAGTACAGCCTAAACCAATGTATTCAGTATTTGAGTTTTTATACCAATACTCATAAGTTTTTGTGCCTTCAGTATTATTTGTCCGTTCCTATGATCCAATAAGCCAATCAAATTCAGGTAATTCTTTTGTGTTAGTACATGCAAGCGTAAACGGTAGTAATATAAGACAAATAACTTTTTTCATATTAGTTCTCGTTTGGTAATTTTTCAAACCCCATATTATGTAATGTAAACGCAAACAAATCGGCATATTCAGAAATTTGCATTGCTACAGGTTTTCCTGCGCCATGTCCGGCATTGGTTTCAATACGGATAAGTACAGGCAAATTACCTGCTTGTTTATCTTGTAATTCAGATATAAATTTAAAAGAATGTGCAGGCACTACTCTATCGTCATGATCTGCGGTGTGCACCATAGTTGCTGGATATTTTGTGCCCTCTTTAACATTGTGCACAGGGGAGTAACCTTTTAAATACTCAAACATTTCTTTAGACTGTTCAGAAGTTCCATAGTCATAAGCCCAACCTGCTCCTGCAGTAAAAGTATGGTAGCGCAACATGTCCAATACACCAACACCAGGCAATGCTACTTTCATTAAGTCTGGTCGTTGAGTCATTGTTGCCCCAACTAACAAACCTCCGTTAGAACGTCCTAAAACAGCCATATAGTCTGGCGATGTGTAATTTTGATTTTGTAAATATTCTGCAGCAGCAATAAAATCGTCAAAAACATTTTGCTTTTTTAATTGCGTTCCGGCATCATGCCATTTTTTTCCGTATTCTCCACCCCCTCGTAAGTTTGGTACGGCATAAATACCACCTTGTTCTAGCCATATCGTATTTGCGGTTCTGAAACTAGGAGTTAAACTAATATTAAACCCACCATAACCATATAAAATTGTTGGGTTTTTACCATTTAATTCTAATCCTTTTTTATGTGTAATAATCATCGGTATTTTTGTCCCATCTTTAGAAGTATAAAAGACTTGTTTAGATTCATAATTTTCAGAATTAAAATCTATTTCTGGTTTTTTATATTCCTTAGTTCCACCCTCTTTAGGGTCAAACGTATAAATAGTATTTGGCGTAATGTAGTTTGTAAAAGAGTAATATAATGTTTTAGCGTCTTTTTTTCCGCTAAAACCACCAACACTTCCAATCCCTGGCAACTCTACCTCTCTAATTAACTGACCTTTATAATTGTATTGTTTAATTTGAGACACAGCATCTTTCATGTATTCGGCAAAAAAGTATCCAGCACCTGTACTAGGTGATAATACATTTTCTGTTTCAGGAATAAAATCAACCCAATTTTCAACCCCTGGTGTTTTGGCATCAACTGTAATAATTTTCTGATTTGGGGCGTTTAAGTTAGTTACTACAAATAATTTACTTCCATCATTTTCAATAACATAAGCATCGGCATCAAAACCTTTAACCATATGTACTAAAGGTGAGTTAGCCTTTGTTAAATCTTGAATAAACAAATCATTTCCAGACGTAGATACAGCTCCAGAAATTAATAAATACCTATTGTCTTCAGTCACATAACCACCAACATAACGTCTTTTTTGCTCTTCTGTTCCTCCAAAGATTAATTTATCATCACTTTGCGGAGTTCCTAATTTATGGAAATACAATTTATGTTGATCTGTTTTTGCTGATAGTTCACTCCCTTTAGGTTTGTCGTAACTTGAATAATAAATTCCTTCGTTTCCTTTCCAAGACAACCCTGAAAACTTGACATCTATAAGTGTGTCTTCTTTTACAGTTTTTGTATCAACATCCATGATAATCACTTTTCGCCAATCACTTCCCCCTTCAGAAATAGAGTACGCCAAAGTTTTACCATCTTTTGAAAAACTTACATTCCCCAATGAAGTGGTACCTTCTTTTGAGAAGGTATTTGGATCAAGAAACACTTCATCATCTCCATTTTTATTCTTTTTATACAGCACGCTTTGGTTTTGTAATCCGTTATTTTTATAATAATATTCAGTACCGCCTTCTTTAAAAGGGGCACTTATTTTTTCATAATTCCACAGTTTTGATAATCTATCGTTTAGCGTTTTTCTGTACGGAATTTCATCTAAATGAGCGTAAGTCACTTTGTTTTGCGCAGCTACCCAAGCTTCTGTTTCAGTACTTCTGTCATCTTCCAACCATCTGTAAGGATCGTTTATAGGCGTGTCAAAATAAGTATCAACTACGTTGCCTTTTACCGTTTCAGGATATGTAAGTTTCATTTGTGTTTGTTCTTCTTTAGGGTCTGTTTTACAAGCGCTTAAAAATGCTATTGTAAAAAGAGATGTAATGATGTGTTTGGTCATAGTAATTGATTTTTGTTGGTAGATTTTCAAATTTAAGCATAAAAAAAAGACTCTTAAAGTGTAAGAGTCTTTTTTTTAAACGCTCATTTTTTAATTAAACAAGCGTTTAAAAGCATTCTTGTTGTCAATCAGATTTAAAATAATTAATACTCCAACAAGACCTATTGGACTAAGAATATCACTTGGATTGTTTTTTAGGATGTAGGAAAAAACTTGAACGGCAAAAAAGGTTAAAATAATTAATGCTAAGGGGACAGCTTTTTTAAACAATAAAGCGGTACCAGAGATTAAAAATAAAAAGCCATAAAATAAATCAATTGCATTTAATCCATATAAATCTGCAGAAAAATCTAAAAAGTTAGAAAAATGTACAAATTCATTTGCACCTAAAAGAAGTAGAGTAAACCCTAACAAAACCCTAATAAGAAGTGTGTATTGTGACCCCATAATATATAATTAGTTAATTAATTGAATTATAGAGTTTAAGTTACAAACAAGTTAAGAAATAATTTAAAAACTCAAATCATTTCTCTGATAAACGGATTAAAAAACCGACGAAACGCTAACCTATTAAATTGTTATTAACTAAATGTTCAGCTATTTGCACGGTGTTAGTAGCTGCACCTTTACGAAGGTTATCACTAACAATCCAGAGATTAAGTGTGTTTGGCTGTGACTCATCACGGCGTATTCTACCAACAAAAACATCATCTTTACCATGTGCAGTAATTGGCATTGGATAAGTATTAGTTTCTAAATTATCTTGTACAGTTACACCAGGAGTTTGTTCTAATAGGTGCTTTATATCATTTAAATCAAAATCATTTTCGAATGCAACATTTACAGCTTCACTATGCCCGCCTGCAGTGGGAATTCTAACAGCTGTAGCTGTTACCGCTATTGAGGCGTCATTTAATATTTTTTGTGTTTCACGCACTAATTTCATCTCTTCTTTAGTGTAACCGTTATCTTCAAAAATATCACAATGCGGTAACGCATTTTGGTGAATTGGATGTGGGTATGCCATTTCGCCATCAATACCTGCAAGTTCGTTTTCTAGTTGCTTAATAGCTTTTACACCTGTACCAGAAATTGATTGGTAAGTTGATACAACAATACGTTTTATTTTGTGCTTTCTATGCAAAGGCGCTAATGCCATAACCATTTGAATGGTAGAACAATTAGGGTTTGCAATTATTTTATCAGTTTTAGTTAATTGGTTTGCATTAATTTCTGGAACAATTAATTTTTTATTTAAATCCATTCGCCAAGCAGATGAATTATCAATAACTGTTGTACCAACAGCAGCAAATTTTGGTGCCCATATTAAAGACGTGTCACCTCCAGCAGAAAATAAAGCAATATCCGGTTGTTTTGACACGGCAGTTTCTAGATCAACAACCTTATAAAGGTTGTGATTAAAAGAAATTTCTTTTCCTACTGATTTTTTTGACGCAACAGGGATTAACTCTGTGATTGGAAAATTACGTTCTTCCAATACATTAATCATTATTTGCCCAACCATTCCTGTAACTCCTACAATTGCTACTTTCATTATTTTTAACCTAAAAAATTATGTCAACAAAAATAGGGATTAATGCGATATATTAGTTATTTATTTTTTCAATTAACAGAATATTTATGATTATTAAACAAAAAAAGCTATTCAATATTTGAATAGCTTTTTTTTAAGGAATTAGGATTATTTATTTTTTTAATAAATCTCTTATCTCACCTAATAATTCTTCTTGAGTAGGTCCTGCAGGAGCAGCTGGTGCCTCTTCCTCTTTTTTCTTCATCGCATTAACAGCTTTTACGATCATAAACATAACGAATGCTACTATTATGAAGTCGATAACGTTAGTAACAAAAGCGCCCCATAACACAGCAACTTCTCCTGAAACTACACCTTCGGCGTTAGCAACACCTTCTACTACAACATATTTTAAATCTTTAAAGTCTGCATTGAAAATTAATCCAATTAATGGAGAAACAATACCGCCAGTAAAGGCACTTACCACTTCTTTAAAAGCCGCACCCATTACAAAACCAACAGCAATATCTACAAGATTTCCTTTCATTGCGAAATCTTTAAATTCTTTTATCATGCTCATATTTTTATATTTTAATAAGTTAGTAAAAACGAATTTACAAGAAAGTTTGAAAATAAAGAACTTAGAAAGCTAAATCATTCTTTTTTTTGATAAAATTCACGTTTTATACGTTGTGAAGCCGCTGTTATTATTTCATAAGAAATAGAATTTCCAGCTGCTGCAAATTCGGAAGCTTTATGCTCACCATTATAAATAATAACGGTATCACCTTCATGACATTCAATATTTGATACATCAACCATTATCATATCCATACAAACGTTTCCAACAATGTATGCTTTTTGGTTATTGATAAAAACGAAACCGTGCCCATTACCGTAATGTCTTGATATACCATCTGCATGACCAATAGGAATGGTTGCTGTAACGATATTTTTTGTAGAAACAAAGGCTCTGTTATAGCCAATGCTCTCTCCTTTTTTTATAGTATGAATTTGAGAAATAATTGATTTTAAACACGCTATAGGATGTAATTTTTTATCATGATCTTTGGAGTTGCCAAAGCCATATAATCCAATTCCTGAGCGAACAGCATCAAAATGTGCTTCGGGGGAATTTAATATTC
>CAJXHW010000029.1 GCA_913054565.1 uncultured Kordia sp.
ATTACAGGATAGAATAAAATATTTACAATAATATTATTTACTTGGAGAAATTATTAAATAGACTATTCAATAATTTCATATAATTTACAAAAGCATTAAACACTTATACCACACTAATCTTTTCTCTTCTTCTTCTTAGGTTTTGAACGCGTGGTCTCAGCTACAGGTTTTTGTTGAGACATGATATAATTGGCTAACAATTTATCTACCAATTCCTCTTTTGTTAAGTGATGAAATACTGTTCTAACTTTATTTTTTAAAGTAGGAGATACTTCACGGTTTGGTTTGGTTTTAAATATTTTTTTAGCCCATAGAATCGTATTGTTTTCTTCAACAGATACAGCATTTGGTTTTTGGTATTCGGAAAAATGAATGCCTAATTCAGCTTCAAATTCAGGGATGTCTTGCAGCTCATCATCTTGAATTACAGATAACGACAACCCACTACCTCCTGCTCTTGCTGTTCTACCACTTCTATGCACATAAGCTTCATAAGTATCTGGTAAATGATAATTTACAACAAATGCAATGTCTTTAACATCGATTCCACGTGCAGCCAAATCAGTTGCAACTAAAATATTTATATGTCCTTCACGAAATTGCCCCATTATACGGTCGCGAATTCCTTGAGACAAACTTCCATGTAAAGCACCAGAAGAAAATCTATTTATTGCTAAATTTTTAGCCAATTTATTTACTGCAGCTTTTGTTTTACAGAAAACGATCCCTTGCTTACCTTCATTTTTAGACAAAAAATGCATTAACACCTCTAATTTCTCAATTGGTTGAACAACTACAAATTGATGATCAATAGCATTGTTTCCTACAATTGTCATGTTAGCACTTACTTGTGTAACGTGTTTTGACATGTAGTTCTGAATCAACTGTTTAATAGTACCAGGTAAGGTTGCAGAAAATAAAAATGTGCGTTTGTTTTTTGGCATTACTGCCACAATTTTATCTAAACCATCTTTTAAAGATGTCACCATTTCATCAGCTTCATCTAACACCAAGTACTCAACAGTTTTAAGATTGACAGCGTCGCGTTGAATTAAATCAATTAATCGTCCCGGTGTAGCAACAATTAAATGCGTGCTTGTGGCTAAACGCTCCATTTGAGGTTTGATAGGTACCCCTCCACAAACAGATGTTATAGACAGTTCCGGTATGTATTTACTATAGGTTTCTAGATTGGCTGTTATTTGTTGGCCTAATTCTCGTGTTGGTGCTAAAATTACGACCTGAACAGCTGAATATTCAGTATCTATTTTTTGCAATAAAGGTAATCCGAACGCAGCTGTTTTTCCAGTACCTGTTTTTGCTAAAGCAACCACATCATCTGTTTGGTTTAAGATTACAGGAATGGCTTTTTCCTGAATTTCTGTAGGTGTACTGATATTACTATCTGTTAAACTTTTTACTAACAGTGGTGAAACTCCTAACTTCGAAAATGATATTGACATAAACTTTGCTTATTTCTTGTGTAATTTTAACTATAAAAAAATCCTATTAATACAAATAGGATTTTAAATACGTTATATAGGTCGTAGTTCTTATATTTTTTTTACTCTAACGGCATTCATTCCTTTCATCCCTTTTTCAAGTTCATAAGAAACTTTGTCGTTTTCTTTTATCTCATCTATTAATCCACTTACGTGAACAAAATATTTTTCCTGTGTTTTACTATCAATAATAAATCCAAATCCTTTTGAATCATCAAAGAAAGAGACTTTTCCTTCGTTTCCAAAACCAGCATCATCATCCTCTCCGGCAACTTTTTTAGGAATATAGATATCAATACTTTCTAGATCAATCTCTTCCTTCTTTTTAGTTGGATCTGGCGGTGTATCAGTTAATTGTCCAAACTCATCAACATAAACTAACATATCTTCAAGACTTTTTGGCTTAACAGCATTAGCCTTGCGCTCAGCTTTTTTCTTTTCTTTTTCTTCACGCTTTTTTAAACGTTTTTTTTCTTTTTCTATCTTATTAAAAGTCTGTTGCGATTTTGCCATTAGTTTATCTTAAAATTGTTTTATGTTAAAAATGAATCTAAATTAGTCATATTCTGCTATTTATACACACTATGACTGGTGCAAAGATACGCTTTCAATTTCAATTTTATTAAAAACTGCGCAATAATTTATCATTATTTCCTATTCTTACGAGATATTTTATTAAAACCTATAGTATAATATAAACTGTAAACGGAGATCTTTCAACTTAAAAAAATATTAACACCCCATTAAGCTTTACTCTAAACATAATTTAAAATTCTGTATTTTGCATGCCTTAACTTAAATCATTAAAATTACTCTAGTGAAAGTTTGTATAGCCGAAAAGCCAAGTGTAGCGCGTGAAATTGCTACAGTATTAGGAGCCAACACAAAACGTGATGGCTACTATGAAGGTAATGGTTATATGGTAACTTATACATTTGGTCATTTATGCACATTATTTGAACCTAGTGATTATAAACCACATTGGAAAAGCTGGGATTTGAACAATTTACCCATGCTACCACATAAATTTAAAACTAAAGTTGTTGCAAATGACGGCATACAAAAACAGTTTAAGATTGTAAAAAGTCTATTTGATAAAGCAAGTGTTGTTATTAATTGTGGTGATGCAGGTCAGGAAGGAGAATTGATCCAGCGTTGGGTTATAGATCAAGCTAATTATAATGGGCCAATGCAACGGTTGTGGATATCTTCCTTAACTACTGAAGCCATTAAAGAAGGTTTTAACAACTTAAAACCTTCTGAAGCTTATGACAACTTATATTATGCTGGATTTTCTAGAGCTATAGGTGATTGGCTTTTAGGAATGAATGCTACAAGATTATATACTGTAAAACATGGAGGTTATAAACAAGTCTTGTCTGTAGGACGTGTTCAAACGCCAACTTTAGCAATGGTTGTTGATCGTTATAAGACCATTGAACAATTTATACCACAACCCTACTGGGAATTACAAACCGTGTATAAAAATACGGTGTTTAATTGTGAAGAAGGACGGTTTTTAAAGCAGATTGAAGGTGAGCTATTTGCTGATAAAGTAAAAGATGATGATTTTGAGATTGTGTCAATTACTCATAAATCAGGGAAAGACTATGCTCCAAAACTCTTTGACTTAACTGGTTTGCAAGTGCATTGTAATACAAAATTTGGCTTTTCTGCAGATGAAACCCTGAAAATTGTTCAGAAGCTATATGAACAAAAAGTAGTCACCTATCCAAGAGTAGATACTACTTTTTTACCTAATGATGTGTATCCAAAAGTTCCTGAGATATTAAAAAACTTGACTTCTTATAGTCAGTTAACTGCACCTCTATTATCAAAAAAAATAAAAAAATCTTCAAAAGTTTTTAACGATAAGAAAGTTACAGATCACCATGCCATCATACCTACAGGAGTACAAATTAACTTACAATACAATCAACAACAGGTTTATGATATTATTACAAAACGTTTTATAGCTGCGTTTTATGACGACAGTACTGTTGCACATACAACTGTTATAGGAGATGTTGCATCCGTAAGCTTTAAAACAACTGGTAAACAAATAATTAAAAAGGGTTGGCGTGTTGTTTTTGAAGATCCTAATGCTACTACTAAAAATGATTCTGATTTATTACCTGATTTTATCAAAGGAGAAAAAGGCCCGCATACACCTTCTTTTCTAACTAAAGAAACTAAGGCTCCAAAACAATATACAGAAGCCACCTTATTACGAGCTATGGAGACAGCTGGTAAACAGGTAGATGATGATGACCTAAGAGAGTTGATGAAGGAAAATGGTATTGGAAGACCTTCAACACGTGCTAACATAATAGAAACCTTGTTTAGACGGAAATATATTATTAGAAACAAAAAACAAGTTTTACCAACACCAACCGGTATACAATTAATTGATACCATTCAAAACCATTTATTAAAATCAGCAGAAATGACTGGTTTATGGGAAAAACAATTAAAAGAAATAGAAAAAGGAACATATAACGCCGGTGCCTTTATAAAAAATATGAAAGCCATGGTTGACCAATTGGTATATGATGTGCGCTCAGAACAAAAAAGAGCAAATATTTCTCATGAAAAGGTTTCTAGCTCAAAAAAAGCAACACCTGTAAAGGCTAAAAAAACATCCATCACCGATTTAAAGTGCCCTAAATGTAAGCAAGGGGTATTATTAAAAGGCAGCACCGCCTATGGCTGTAGTACTTATAAATCTGGCTGTGCTTTAAAAATACCGTTTAAATATATGGGAAAAAAGCTGTCAGAAAAACAATTGATTCGCTTAATAACAAAAGGTGCTACAGTAAATTTAAAGGGGTTTAAAACAGATACGGGACTTACAGAAGGTGTATTAATATTTCATGATAACTTTTCAATTGCGTTAAAAGAAAAACAACCTAAAGCAAAGATAAAAGGTGTTATAAGCTGTCCAAAGTGTAAAAAAGGAACTGTAATTAAAGGTAAAACAGCTTATGGTTGTAGTAATTACAGTACTGGTTGTGACTTTAAGTACTTGTTTGAAACCGTAAAAGCCAAAGCAGAAAAATCACCATTAACTAAAGAACTCGTTTATCAAATACTAAATGAAAATCACTAATCCCCTACCTCATAAACATTTTGCTATATGTAAACCTTACGGCTTTTTAAGTCAGTTTGTAACTAATGAATTGAAAAAGAAAAAGCACCACCATTTATTGGGGGAGTTAGCAGATTTTCCTGAAGGTATATTGGCAATTGGTCAGTTAGACAGAGATTCTGAAGGACTATTATTATTAACAACAGATGGAAAAAAAAGTTATTTTATATTAAGTAGTAAAATTGAAAAAGAATATTACGCACAAGTAGATGGTTTAATTACAGATAATGCGTTACAAAAATTACAAGAAGGGGTAACAATAACTGTTGACAATGCTCCATATCTTACAAAACCTTGTAAGGTGAAATTATTGGATAAAGATACCTTATCCTTACCTATCCGAAGTAAAAAAATTAGAGACGATAGGCATGGCCCAACAAGTTGGATTTCTATTACCTTACGGGAAGGCAAGTTTAGACAAGTACGAAAAATGACTGCCGCTGCTGGTTTTCCTACGTTACGATTGATACGCTACCGTATTGGCGCTATTTGTTTGGGGACTATGCAAGCTGGTGATGTTATTGCCTTAGATGAGAATTTTGACATCTAAAAAAGGGGTTTTTTAGAGAAAATCAAGTAATTTTGACTAGAATTAAACCTTATGCCGCACGTGTCTGACTACGAATTACAATTATTACCTACCTTAAAACAGTATTTTGGATATGACAGTTTTAGAACTGAGCAGCAACATATCATAACATCTGTATTGTCTAAAAAAGACAATTTAGTGATCATGCCTACAGGTGGAGGAAAATCAATTTGTTTTCAGTTGCCAGCCTTACTTTTTAAAGGTGTTACACTTGTTGTATCGCCATTAATTGCGTTAATGAAAGACCAAGTAGATGGCTTAAGAGCAAATGGTATTGCTGCAGCATATTTTAACAGTAGTCAATCTAGTGATGAGCAACAGGATATATTTGAAGCCATACATCACTCAAAAATTAAATTATTATATGTTGCCCCTGAGAGTTTATCACTATTAGAACATATTATTAATGAACAATACATTAGCTGTATAGCTATTGATGAAGCACATTGTATATCATCATGGGGGCATGATTTTAGGCCATCATACCAACAATTAGGTTTTCTTAAAAGCAAACTACCAAATACTCCTATAATTGCTCTTACAGCAACTGCAGATAAAGCCACACGAGAAGATATTCTTACACAATTACGCATTCCTAATGCAGAACAATCTATTTCATCGTTTGACAGACAAAATATAGAACTAGAAGTAAGACCTGCAAATGATCGAGTATCACAAATTATCAAGTTTATTAGGCATAGGCCAAATGAAATGGGTATTGTGTATTGTTTAAGTAGGAAATCTACCGAGCAATTAGCAGAAAAATTACAGCTAAATGGAATTAAAGCCACTACCTATCATGCCGGTTTGAATTTTGAAAAACGACACAAAGCTCAAGAGGATTTTCTGTTTGATAAAACACAAGTTGTTTGTGCTACCGTTGCTTTTGGAATGGGGATTGATAAATCAAACGTACGTTGGGTTATTCATTACAACATGCCTAAAAATATTGAGGGGTATTATCAAGAAATTGGACGTTCTGGTAGAGATGGTTTGCCAGCCTACGCCCTATTGTTTCATAGTTACGCTGATGTTATTCAATTGCGAAAATTTGCAGAGGGTACTACAAACTTTGATGTTCAGATTGCCAAACTTGATCGTATGAAACAGTTTTCTGAAGCCACTACATGTCGGCGTAAAATTTTATTGAGTTATTTTGGTGAATTATTGTCTGATAATTGCGGAAATTGTGATGTCTGTAAAAATCCGCCTGAATTATTTGATGGAACAATCATCGCTCAAAAAGCGCTTTCAACCATAACACGTTTAAGAGAAACAGAAGCTACAGGTGTTGTAATAGATGTATTAAGAGGCGCTAGAAACGCTACAATTGTAGACAAGAAATATGATCAGCTTAAAACTCACGGTATAGGGAAAGACATTTCTTGGCAAAACTGGCAACATTACATTATTCAATTAATTAATCAAGGGTATTGTGAAATCGCTTTTCATAAAAATAACGCCTTACGATTAACAGCATTTTCAAAAAAAGTTTTATTTGAAAATGAAACGGTTAAACTTACTAAACCACTAGTACTTACAGAAAAGGTTACGAGAAAGACTCCTGTAAAAAAACTGTTATCAACTACATTGTTTGAGCGTTTACGACAATTACGTCAGCAGATTGCTTTAGAAGAAAATATACCTGCATACTTGGTGTTTAACGATGCTACTTTAAAAGAAATTGAAAACGAACGTCCGCTTTCAGAAGAAGAGTTTTTAAGTATTAGCGGTGTTGGGCAGCGTAAATTAGATGTGTATGGTACAGCCTTTATCAATGAAGTAAAAGCTTTTATAGACTCAAAAAAAAATTCTAAAAAAAAATCTGAAACTCATCGTGTCACCTATGAATTGTACAAAGAGGGTTTAAGTATTGACGAAATTGCTGAACGTCGGAACTTAAAATCAACAACTATATATTCTCATATAGCCAAACTGTATAGTGAAGGCAAAGCAATTGATATTTATGATTTTGTGAGTAAACCTGAAGTTGAGTCAGTAAAAACTGCTCAGCAAGAATTAAAATCGCCAGACGGTTTAAAACCTTACTTTGAATATTTTGATAAACAACTCGATTATTTTAAAATTCGGTTAGCATTAAGTATAATAGCAAAAGACAGTTAGTTCTTCTATCTTATATAATTCTATTACTCAACACCCCTTCTACCCTTTATCTTACTGCAATTAAGCTAATTACCTCTTAGAAGTGTTAAATAATGTTAAAATAGTACTTTGTTTTACATAGTACTGTAACAAAATTATTTTTGTCGCGTCTACTAGGTATAGTATTAATTTAAAACAGGAATTATGGCAACTAAAAGTAATAAACAAATTACCCACAAATTAAGTAACGGAACAGCTAACCTTTGGAACGCTAAAAGACGTTATAGGTAACTAATCTAATCATCATCAATTAAAACAATTATTATGGAAACTACAGCAAACAATCAAATTACACACAAATTAAGTACTACTAAGGCTAACATTTGGAACTCCAAAAGACGTTATAGATAACAATAAACATCAATATTATGAGAACAATTGGACAAACACCAGTAGGCATGAGTCGTATTACCCGAAAGCGAAGTAATATAAAAAGGGCTCCTAAATATTATTATACAAATAACTATGACCACCAAATTAACTATTAAAATTACATTAAATAATTTTATAAAAACACCTAAAACAGAATGAGGTCTAAAGTATTAAAACACACTTTAGACCTCATTTTACATATAAACTGGTTGACTGTTATTTTTTATCAGAAGACTCCTCTCCTTTTTTCGGCATCGGTCCACGTAAATGAATCACTAGTCCGTTTAAAAAGTTACGTAATATCTGATCACCACACTCCATGTATTTAGGATGGTCTTCTTTTCTGAAAAAGGCTCCTAACTCACTTTTAGTCACTTTAAAATCAACCAATCCACAGATATCAACAATATCAGTATCTCTTAATTTATGTGCAACTCGTAATTTCTTTAAAATATCGTTATTTGTCAATCCCATGATTATAGTTTTTCTTCTTTAAACTTAACTCCTAATGTTTTTTGTATTTGAAAAATGCGCTCTAATTCTACAGGCAAAATAAAGGCTACAGAGATTCCTTTTTTACCAGCTCTAGCTGTTCTACCACTTCTATGTGTGTAATACTCTAACTGATCTGGTAATTGATGGTGTATAACGTATTCTAAGTCATTAACATCAATACCTCGTGCAGACACATCTGTAGAGATTAATATTTGTACGGTTTCATTTTTAAAAGCTCGCATTACTTTATCACGATCTTTTTGGGTCATATCACCTTCCAAAGCAGCTACAGAAAACCCTTCTTCAGATAACTCCTTTGTTAAAGCTTGTGTTCCTAGTTTTGTTTTACAAAAAATAATACCTCTACCCTCTCCTTTAGTAACAATAAACTCAATTAAATCTGCCGTTTTTTGTCTAACTGTTGTTTTAATATAGAGATGCGAAATGTTAGCATTAACCAATGTATTTTCATTTACTGCAATTCTAGCAGCATTATCAGACATGTATGTTTTGACTATGCGCTGAATACCTTCTGGCATAGTTGCCGAAAACAACCAAGTGTTTTTTTCTGTTCCTGTGTATGTTAATATAGCATCTAATTCCTTTTTAAAGCCCATACTTAACATTTCATCAGCTTCATCTAAAACAACCGTATTTACGTTTTTTAAATCAACTGTTCCGCGTTTAATTAAATCGATTAAACGCCCAGGAGTAGCAACAACAACATGCGTTGTGCGTTCTAAATTCTTTAATTGTTTATCTATTTTTTCACCTCCGAACACCGCTTCTAAAAAGATGTTATCATCTGAATATTTAGTAAACTTAAACAGCTGCTTTTTAATTTGTTGCACTAATTCTCGTGTTGGCGATAAAATTAATGCTTGAATAACAGGCTTTTTAGCATCTATTTTTTGTAACACAGGCAACCCAAAAGCAGCAGTTTTACCTGTACCTGTCTGTGCTAAACCTATAAAATCAGTTTTTGATTTTAATAAAATCGGAATTGCTTTTTCTTGAATTTCCGTTGGAGTTGTAATCTTTAATTCTTTTAAAGATTTTACAAACTCTTTTTTAACTCCTAAATGTGTAAATGTCGACATGTTTTTTTCTTCTGAAGCTGCAAATGTACGTTTATTTAACAAGAGTTTCTCTTATATATAAATCTCTTAAATACATGCAGTTTGCATACAATATGGTATTTTTGCTTTGAAATATTATTTTTTATGAAAAACTTAAAACATATTTTATTCGACTACCTTGTAAATAAGGGCTTTGAAGAAAGCTTTGCAACATACATTAACATGTTTGTTTTACTAATAGTTTTACTTCTTTTAATTCTTATAATTGATTTTATTTCTCGAAAAATTCTTGTTGTTTTTTTTACACAGTTTGCAACACAATCAAAAACAAATTTTGATGATATTTTAATTTCTAATAAAGCACCAAGAAACTTCGCGCATATTATACCACTATTAATAGCATTGGAGTTTTGCCCGTACATATTTTCTGACTTTACATACGCTAAAAACCTTATAAACAAAGGATTACAGGTATTTGGAGTGGTACTTACACTTTGGATAGTTAGAAGTGTATTGAAATCGTTAAAAGATTATTTTAAAACCTTACCACGTTTAAAAGATAAACCAATAGACAGTTATATTCAAGTGTTTATGATTTTTGCATGGTTTATAGGAATATTATCTGTTTTAGCTATAGTCACGGAACGCTCATTTATAGAATTTATAACTACTATAGGTGCAGCTTCTGCCATAATAATTTTAATTTTTAGAGATACTATTTTAGGGTTTGTTGCAAGTATACAAGTGTCTATAAATGATATGGTGCGCATTGGAGATTGGATTACTTTTGAAAAATATGGTGCAGATGGCGATGTTGTAGAAATTAACTTATCAACAGTAAAAGTTCAAAATTTTGATAAAACAATTACCACAATTCCAACTTATGCATTGATATCTGATTCATTTAAAAATTGGAGAGGAATGACAAATTCTGATGGACGACGTATTAAACGCTCTTTAATTATTAAATTAGACAGCATATCGTATCTAACTAAAGTACAAGTAGATAAAATGCGTGAAATTACATTGATTTCAACATACTTGGAGAGTCAACAAGAAAAAATAGACAGTTATAACACCAATAATGCTATTGACAAATCTCTATTACTAAATGGTAGAAATTTGACCAACATTGGCGTATTTAGAAAATATATAGAAACATATTTAAAAAATCATTCCGCTATTAATAAAGATATGATGATAATGGCTAGGCAATTAGCTCCTACTACTCAAGGTATTCCTTTGGAAATTTACGCTTCTAGTTCAGATAAGCGCTGGGAAAACTATGAGTATATTATGGCAGATATTTTTGATCATTTAATTGCTGCTATTCCTTATTTTCATTTAGAATTATTTGAATTACCTAACAGCGGTAGTTTTAAAAATAATTAAGCTAATCTATTGGTTTAGGCTTGTATACTCTAACAGAACTTGGTGGATGCTTATCTAAATACTTTTCAGGTCTTACTGGTCTTTTTTGAAAATTACCTCCACAGTTAGGGCAAACATCATTAAAGATCTTTGTAGCACAATCTACACAAAAAGTACACTCAAAGGTACATATCATAGCATCCGGAGAGTTATTTGGTAAATCTTTGTTACAGTGTTCGCAATTGGGGCGTATCTCTAACATGATTTTATTTCTTGTTAATAATCAATGTTGCTTTACCACCAGAAAGCAGGTTCCACATGTGTGATCTTTTTACTGTTCCATCTTCATCTACAATTACGTAATGTCCTGTATTAGGTGATGCAGTACCTACACCTAAGGCAATAATATCAATTCTATTTAGCCCAGGTTCTAAATCAATATTAACCCCAACAAAATATCCATTTAAAAACATACTTCGTTTTATCACAACATCATTTACTATAATTTGAACATAATCACCATCAACACTACCAAAATCTCTACATTGAAAGCCTATATAACTACTTTTTGTTTTGAAATCACCTAAATATTGGTCATACTCTGCAGCTTTTTCATACTTGTTGTCTTTCCAGCGTTTTTCTAACTCTTCACCTGCGTCTAATAAGTCCGTTGTGGTTTCAATACTAAATGAAATAGGATCTTCTAATGGATTTTTTAAATCAACACTAGGTGAATCATTTCCTTTTGTATCTAATTGATATGATGGCAGGTTAGTTGGTTCATTATCTGCCGGAAGAATAACACCATTATTTATAGAGTTATCTAAAATTTGAGCAGTTCCTATAATAGAATAGAACACAGTAACTATTAAACAGATGTATAATTTCATATAAATTAACTTGGTTGTAAAACTACTTAAAATGAAACAAATACAATGCCATTTTAACAGGTCTTTAAAATATAGAATTATTTGTATTGGTATCCTCATTTGAGTTAAAGAGTTCATGACTATTATCTAAATGCACAATTTTCTTTATCCCAAACTTAACCTCTTTCCGTTTCCAAAAACTACTATTAGGATGATATACTTGATATTCTGTTGGTATCAACTTTGATAATTTTCTTGAAATTAAGGTTTTATAGGTTCGTGTACTTGCGTTTATATAATAATCAAACTTACGGTATCCTAAAAAATCTTCCAGTTCTTTATGATATTTTAAATCAAACCAGCCATATAACCAAAAATCAAGTTTTGTTTTTTCTTTTATATTTCTTCTGAATAAGTAGTGTAATGAACTTTGAAACGGTACAGGGTTGTATAAGGTTACCTCATAAGCTAAGGTTTC
>CAJXHW010000030.1 GCA_913054565.1 uncultured Kordia sp.
AATTTTATACAAATAATATATTTTTAACATGTATGTTTAGCTTATTTTGTAAGTATTTGTCTGTTTAAATGCCTGTTGTGTTTTACAACTAAAAAAGCCTCAATTGCGTACAATTGAGGCTTTTTAGGTTTTATTAATCTACTTAGAAAACTACAAATCAAATCCTAAATCTACATTTAGTTTTTGAGCAATTAATTTGTTAATTCTAGATTTTAACTCTGGTATACGAACACTTTCTAGTACCGTATTTGCAAAAGCATACATTAATAAGGCTTTAGCTTCCTTTTTAGGGATACCTCTTTGTTGCATATAGAATAAAGCTTGATCGTCTAACTGACCAATTGTACATCCATGAGAGCATTTTACATCATCAGCAAAAATCTCTAATTGAGGTTTTGCATTCATCGTTGCTTTATCACTTACCAAAACATTATTGTTTTGTTGGTATGCGTTTGTTTTTTGTGCCTCTTTTTCTACAATAACTTTACCATTAAAAACTCCTGTAGATTTATCAGCATAAATACCTTTATAATCTTGGTGACTTTCACAATTTGGTACCAAATGGTGTACCAATGTATGATGATCAACATGTTGTTTATCTTCCAAAATAGTAATTCCTTTCAGGATAGAATCTACATGTTCTCCATTTTGATAAAAATTCAGGTTGTTTCTTACTATTTTTCCTCCAAAAGAGAACGTGTGAACAGAACAAATTGTATCGCGCTCTTGGGCTACAAATGTATTGTCTATTATAGATGCAGAACTGTTATCATTCTGTATTTTATAATAATCAACATGAGCTCTTTTTTCTGCAGAAATTTCAGTAACTACATTTGTCAATACTGGGTTTTCCGTTAAACTTTGGTGGCGCTCTAGAATTTGAACATGAGAATTTTCACCAACAACAATTAAATTACGAGGTTGTAATAAGGCTGCAGTTGTGTTACCTGTAGCAAAATTTATAACCTGAATAGGTTTTACAACCTCAGTATTTTTAGGAATATTAATAAAGGCGCCTTCATTTGCAAATGCAGTATTTAAAGCCGTCATATTGTCTTGCTTTGCCGTTTTATTGAAATAGTTTTCAATAACAGGTTTGTGCTTTGCGTTTGTTAAAGCAGAAGACAATAAACAAACATCTATACCATCATGTGTGGTTTCAGACAAAAACGAACTATATTTTCCATCGATAAAAATGATTTTATATGAATCAATATCGTGGATAAAATACTTCTTGACATCTTTAAACTCTACTGTGTTTTCTTTTTGAGGAAAAACACTATAATCTTCCTTTAAGATTGAATTTAAGGACGTGTATTTCCAAGCCTCTAATTTCTTTGTTGGAAAGCCTAAATTTTCAAATTCTTTTAAAGCTTTTGTTCTAATTTCATGCACATCAGAATTGATATTCACGCCATTTTCAAAAGCTACATATGATGATAATAATTTTTCTTTTAACTCCATTGTTTCAGTCCTCATTTTTTAGCAATAACTGCCGCAATATTGTTATGCGTTAATTTCTTCTTTAATCCAGTCATACCCTTTTTCCTCTAACTCTAATGCTAAAGATGCATCACCTGTTTTAACAATTTTTCCATCGAATAAAACATGTACAAAATCTGGTTTAATATAATCTAACAAACGTTGGTAGTGCGTTATAATTACAACAGCATTATCAGCACTTTTAAGTTTATTAACACCATTAGAAACAATACGTAAGGCATCAATATCTAAACCTGAATCTGTTTCATCTAAAATAGCTAGTTTTGGTTCTAACATTGCCATTTGAAAGATTTCATTACGCTTTTTTTCTCCTCCTGAAAACCCTTCATTTAAAGAACGTGATAAAAACTTACGATCTATTTCTAACAATGTTGATTTTTCACGTATTTTTTGCAACATCTCTTTTGCAGGCATATTGTCTTTACCGTTAGCTTTACGAGACTCATTAATTGCTGTTTTAATAAAGTTTGTTACCGAAACTCCTGGGATTTCAACTGGATATTGAAATGATAAAAACACACCTTTATGTGCGCGTTCAGTAGGATCTAACTCTAATAAATCTTCGTTGTTTAAAGTAATATCTCCACTAGATACTTCATATTCTTCTTTACCAGCGATTACAGATGACAATGTACTTTTTCCAGCTCCATTTGGCCCCATAATTGCATGAACCTCCCCTGCTTTTACTACTAAATTTATTCCTTTAAGAATTTCTTTATCTTCAATACCTGCGTGTAAATTTTTTATTTCTAACATCTTCTTATTTTCCTAGTGTTATAACATCTTTTTTTTCTGGGTCTGGCTTGGTCACTTTTAGTATTTCTACAATTCTGACATTATTAGGCCACCCCTCTTCCTCTTCGGATTTTGGAATTATCTCCCCTTTTATTTCTACCGGAACCATGTCTGTAGCTAACTCTTTATAAGCTACTACTTGCTTGTTTAGTTCCATTGAATTTTCATCTAAAATAACACCATACACTTCAGCAGGTGTTTGTAAAATTGCAGCGTCTGCGTAATATAAATATAAGCCTTTTAACACTACTGTTTCCTCATTAGTTTTACAAGCTGTTACTGCAATTATACAAAGTATCAAAATTAATTTTCTCATTGCTTAATCTATTATCCTACAGACCCTTCTAAACTTATTTCCAATAATTTTTGAGCTTCAACAGCAAATTCCATTGGTAATTTATTTAGTACATCTTTACTAAATCCGTTTACAATTAATGCAATTGCTTTTTCAGTATCTATACCACGTTGGTTACAATAGAATATTTGATCTTCACCAATTTTACTTGTTGTAGCTTCATGCTCTATTTGAGCTGTGTTATTTTTAGCTTCAATATATGGGAAGGTGTGTGCACCACACTCGTTGCCCATTAATAACGAATCACATTGTGAAAAATTTCTAGCATTTGCTGCTCGAGGGCCTATTTGCACTAATCCTCTGTATGAGTTTTGTGATTTCCCTGCTGAAATTCCTTTAGATATAATAGTACTCTTTGTATTTTTTCCTAAATGAATCATTTTAGTTCCTGTATCTGCTTGCTGATGATTATTAGTTACAGCAATTGAGTAAAACTCTCCTACAGAATTATTTCCTTTTAAAATGCACGATGGGTATTTCCATGTTACTGCACTTCCTGTTTCAACTTGTGTCCAAGAAATTTTTGCATTCTTTTCACACAAACCTCTTTTTGTTACAAAATTAAATACCCCACCTTTTCCTTCAGCGTTTCCTGGATACCAATTTTGAACAGTTGAATATTTAATTTCTGCGTCATCTAATGCAATCAACTCAACAACAGCAGCGTGTAATTGATTTTCATCTCTACTTGGTGCTGTACACCCTTCTAGGTAACTTACGTAAGATCCTTCATCAGCAATTAACAACGTACGTTCAAACTGACCAGTACCTGCTTGATTGATTCTAAAATATGTTGATAATTCCATCGGGCATTTTACTCCTTTTGGAATGTAACAGAATGATCCATCACTAAACACAGCAGAATTTAAAGCTGCATAGAAATTGTCTTTTTGTGGAACAATTGTTCCTAGATATTTTCTAACTAATTCTGGATGTTCTTGAATTGCCTCAGAAATAGGCATAAAAATAATTCCTTTTTCAGATAATGTATCTTGAAAAGTAGTCGCAACAGAAACAGAATCAACAACAATGTCCATTGCTATATTATTCATTTTTTTCTGTTCATCTAAAGAAATACCAAGCTTTTTATACATGGCTAGTAAATCCGGATCTACATCATCCAAAGTTTTATTAGGATCAATAGACTTTGGTGCTGAATAATAAGCTATGGCCTGAAAATCAGGTTTCTCATAGTTGACGTTTGCCCATTCTGGCTCCTCCATTTCTTGCCATAATCTAAAAGCTTCCAAACGCCATTCGGTCATCCACTCTGGCTCGTCCTTCTTTTTAGAAATTGCACGTACAATATCTTCATTTAAACCAATAGGAAATGTTTCTGATTCAATATCAGTGTAAAATCCGTATTCGTATTCTTTATCTTTTAATTCTCTTTCTAAATCGTCTTCGGTATACTTGCTCATCTTCTCGATTTATTTGAATTATAGTGAGAAACTTTCGCCACACCCACAAGTTCTGTTGGCGTTAGGGTTGTTAAACACAAATCCTTTACCGTTCAAACCTCCTGAATATTCTAAGACGGTTCCTACTAGGTATAAAAAACTTTTTTTATCTACGATAACTTTAATGTCATTGTCTTCAAACACTTTATCGTTCTCTTCTTTTTCTTTGTCAAAAGTCAAATCATATGAAAGCCCTGAACATCCACCGCTTTTCACACCAACTCTTACGTAATCATTTGCAGCATTAAATCCGTCTTCTTCCATTAAGGAAACGACTTTCTTTTTTGCTGACTCTGAGACTTTTATCATTTTAAATTAGATTATTTCTAAATAGACTGCAAATATATAGTAAATATCTATTTACGTCAATCAATTTCGTTTATAATTTTGTCTGTTACCAAACCTAATACTTACAATAGGCTCTGGAAACTTTAATTAACACTAACACCATCTTTTAAATTTAGCAATTGTTTAGCAAACCCTTTTTCTTTTAATAACTCAATAGCCGTCTTACTACGTGCACCCTTTTTACAATACACTACTAATTTTTTGTCTTGAGATATTTCTGAGAATCGTATAGCTAATTGCCCTAACGGAATATGCTGTCCTCCAATATGGTATTGATCACGCTCAAAATTTTCCCTAACATCTAATAAATTATACTGTTCAGAGCTCTTTGCTAACTCAGAGTGTGTGATTTCCGTAGCACTTTTTCGCATTCCACAGAAAAACTCATAATCAGAAGCTAATGCTGTTATTTCAATCTTGTTATTCTTTTCAAAACTAAATATGAATTGCTGATGTGTTAGAGCGTTATATGTTAGTAGTTTACCAGATAAAACGTTACCTATACCACATATTAACTTTATAACTTCATTAGCTTGTAGTGCACCTATAATTCCTGGTAATACTCCTAAAACGCCAATTTCAGTGCAATTTGGCACATCTGATGCTTTTGGCGAATTTGGATATAAACACCTATACGTTGGGCCATTTTTATAATTTAATACGGATACTTGCCCTTCAAATTTAAATATTGACCCAAATACAACGGGTTTATTAGTTAATACCGCTGCATCATTTACTAAATATCGTGTTGGAAAATTATCGCTACCATCAACCACAATATCATATTTAGAAAACAACTCAACAGCAATTTCTGAAGTTAATTTTTGAAGGTGAATTTCAAAAATGATATACGGATTTAAATCTCTTAATTTATTCGCAGCAACCTCAGCTTTATATTTTCCAATATCACTATGAGTATATAAAATCTGACGCTGTAAATTACTTTGGTCTATCGTATCATGATCAATAACACCAATATTACCTACTCCAGCTGCTGCCAAATATTGTAATATGGGACAACCTAAACCTCCAGCCCCAATGACTAAAACTTTAGCTTGCTTTAATTTTAACTGACCTGATTCTCCAATTTCATCTAAAATAAGATGACGGTTGTATTGCTTATTTTCTTCTAATGACAAAGACATTATTTACTTATCTATTTTTGTTAAATAACACTTAGTGTCTTATTTCCAATTATTTGACCAATCTTTCCAGACCACTTCTAAGCCTTTTGTTTTTAACATTAATGCCACCTCTTCTGTTGAACGTTCATCAGAAATTTCAAACTGTTCTAGCGATTCTGGTTCTACGGCATAACCTCCAGGATTTGTTTTTGATTCAGCACTAATAGATGTTATTCCTAAATTCACCACATTATTTCTAAACACTTCACTCTCTCGTGTAGACAATGACAACTCAACATCTTCATCTAACAATCTGAACGCACAAATTAATTGTACCAAGTCTGGATCTGTCATTTCTACTTTTGGTTCTAAACCACCAGAATGTGGCCGTAATCTTGGAAATGAGATGGAATATTTTGTTTTCCAATAGGTTTTCTGTAAATACTTCAAATGCAATGCGGTAAAAAAACTATCTGCACGCCAATCTTCTAATCCAAATAACGCACCTAATCCTATTTTATGCACTCCTGCTTTACCTAAACGATCTGGGGTATCTAATCTGAAATCAAAATTAGACTTTTTTCCTTTTGGGTGATGCTTTTTATATTCTGCTCTATGATAAGTTTCTTGGTATACTAAAACTGCATATAGGCCATTATCAATCAACTCCTCGTATTCATTTTGATGCAACGGCTGCACTTCAATAGTAATATTTGAAAAATAAGAACGTATCAATTGTATAGCGTTATTAATATATGCTACCCCAACTGTTTTATTAGCTTCTCCAGTTACTAACAATATATGATTGTAACCTTTTGCTTTCAAGTATTCAACCTCTTTTAAAATTTCAGAGTCAGATAAAGTTCTTCGTGGAATTTTATTTGTCATACTAAAACCACAATAGGTACATATATTCTGACACTCATTACTCAAATACATTGGTGCATACATTTGGATAGTATTCCCAAAACGTTTCTTGGTTAATTGCTTACTTAGCTGTGCCATTTGCTCTAGATGAGGTTTTGCAGCTGGTGAAATTAACGCTTTAAAATCTTCTAAATCACGTTTTAAATTTCCTAGCGCCCTTAAAACATCAGCTTCTGTTTTAGAAAAAATACTTTCCAGGGTGTCATCCCAACTATACGAATCAAATATCTCTTTAAAATTACTCATTATTGGTTAGTTCAAAAATGATGTTAACGGACTACTAGCCTCTGCATTTTTATGAAGCACTGGCGCTAACTTAGATTCATAAGCAAGTCGCCCTGCCTCTACTGCCATTTTAAAAGCTTTCGCCATTTCTACCGGGTGTTGAGATACCGCAATAGCAGTATTTACCAATACTGCATCTGCTCCTAACTCCATAGCATAAGCCGCATGTGATGGCGCACCAATACCAGCATCTACAATTACAGGCACATTACTTTGGTCTAATATAATTTCTAAAAAATCTTGTGTTTTCAATCCTTTATTACTGCCAATTGGTGAACCTAAAGGCATTACACATTGTACACCCACATCCTCTAAACGTTTACACAATACCGGATCTGCATGAATATATGGCATGACCACAAAACCTAGTTTCACCAATTTTTCTGCCGCCTTTAAGGTTTCAATAGGATCTGGCAATAAATATTTCGGATCAGGATGAATTTCTAATTTAATCCAATTAGTCTCTAGAGCTTCACGAGATAATTGAGCTGCAAACACAGCTTCTTTAGCATCTCGAACACCAGATGTGTTTGGTAATAAATTGATTCTTGGATGATTTAAATGAACTAATATATCGTCCTGTTCATCTTGAACATCAACACGTTTTAGTGCTACTGTAATCAGCTCACTTTCTGAAGCTAGCAATGCTTCTTTCATTAATTTAGATGAACTAAACTTCCCTGTTCCTGTAAACAATCTTGAGTTAAACTCTTTATCTGCTATTTGTAACATTTTTATTTTTTATTTTCTCCTGGTTTCCAACGTTGTTCTTGCACTGGGCCATTTATAATTTTCTTAAATTTCAAAATACTATTAAAATCACGTGTAATTTCTCCTGAAACTGCAATTCCATATACTCCAGCAGCCATAATATTAGGTACGTCTTTTAATGTTATTCCGCCAATTGCAATAATTGGAGTTTCTGCTTTTAATACTTTAACGATTGTCTTATATCCGTCTTCACCTAAAACAGGACTTAAGTTTTCCTTCGTATTCGTAAATCGGTATGGCCCTAAACCAATATAATCTACTTTTTTATCAATAAGCGCTTGGCAATCTTCTAAGGTATTAGCTGTACCACCTATAACTTGCCAAGACGCCAATGCTGTTCTAGCCACAGTTGGACAAGTATCTGATTTTCCTAAATGAACTCCAGCAGCTTTAATCTTAGCTGCAACCTTATAATGATCATTAATGATTAATCGCGTCTGAAAATGATTAGTGATTTCTATAGCTTTCTTAGCGGTTTCTAAAACGGTTTGGTCATCTAATTTTTTTAAACGCAACTGCACCCATTCTATACCTGAAGTACAAGCTCTTTGAATATTGTTTAAATGTTCCTGTGGCGTATCACCTTGAGATATATAATGTAACGTGTTTATCATATTATTTTTTTGAATGAAACCCTAATAACGATTTATTTGAACTTAGAAATTTTTCTGTGTAACGTTTTCCTCTATAACACGCTTTCAATAGCGGAAAACCTAATGCTAAATAACCGGTTATAGCCGATGATAACACACATCCGCTCCCATGTTTTTCTGAACAATTCTTAAATTTCGGGTTCAAACTATACTGTTTTCCTTCTACAGTAAATAGTACATCTTTCCCTAATTCATCTAGATGATGCCCACCTTTTAAATATAAATTTGTCCTTGATGAAATATAGTTAATTGTGTCTTCTATATTTTTATCAGAATACAACTGTTGTATCTCGTTATAATTTGGTGTCAACAAATAAATTTTAGACAATATGCTATCTAAAATTAAATTTTGAGAAGCATGAAATTCAAAATCTGAACTAGACTTTAAAATAGGATCTAATACAATTTTAACTCCTGAATTCAACTCTAATAGTTTTTCTATTAAAAGAGACAATGTCTCCCAATTTTCTACAATTCCAATTTTAACGTAATTGATTTCAAAACGTTTAAACAGCATGTCTATTTGATATTTCATTATTTCAATTGACGTCCAATGACATGATATAAATGATATGTCATCCTGAACTGTATTAGCCGTACAAACAGATAAACCGTAACATTTTAAGGTTTCAAACGTTTTAACATCTGCCGTTAATCCAGCTCCGTTTGATGGATCAAAACCAGCTATAGTTAGTATGTTAGGTCTTTTTTTCAATTCTTTACTGAGTTATACATATCATTCAATGCTACAAAACTCTTTACAGGGTCTTCTGTATTCCAAATTCCTCCCAATACACCAATACCTTTAAATCCTAATTGAAATGTTTCTGGTATTGTTTCTGCATTAATTCCGCCCATACCAACAATTAACTTATCGATATGACCTACATTAAACCTCTTTCCTTCATAACCTTTCTTTGAAATAGAATCAAATACAGGACTCAATAAATGATAATCAAACTCAAACTCGCAACATTCCAATTCTTCTGGCTCATGAAAAGAAGAACTTATTGTCTTACCGAACATGCTCAATTCTTTAAAATAATGTCCTGGATTATCTATATGATCTCTTCTTTTTTGTTCCTGAAAATGAATTCCTTTTAAATCAAATTCATTAACCAGCTCATGAAAGTAATGCACCACAATTTTATTATGATATTTCTTATCTATCTGATATAAATACTCACAATGGTCTTTATAAGATTTATTTGGTTTTCTTAAATGATAATAGTCTAAACCTTCTTGAAATAACTGATTTAGTATTTCAATTTCGTTTGGAATATCATTTTCGGGTGCTATTAGAACTATCATTGATATGAGTTAGGGATTGCAAAGGAAAGCGTGGTAACTTCCTAATTATTATACTAAAGATAAACTTCCGATCCTTTTTCTTTAAACTCTTTAGATTTTTCCTCCATACCTTTTGTGATAACTTCATTATCTACAATATCATTTACCGCGGCAAAATCTCTAACTTCTTGAGAAATTTTCATAGAACAGAATTTTGGTCCACACATAGAACAAAAGTGCGCAATTTTAGCTCCTGCAGCAGGTAATGTTTCATCATGGTATTCACGAGCACGTTCTGGATCTAACCCCAAATTAAATTGATCTTCCCATCGGAATTCAAAACGCGCCATACTTAAGGCATTATCTCTATGCTGTGACCCTGGATGTCCTTTAGCTAAATCTGCTGCATGTGCTGCCAATTTATAAGTCACAACTCCTACTCTTACATCTTCTTTATTTGGCAATCCTAAGTGTTCTTTTGGGGTTACATAACACAACATGGCACAACCATACCAACCAATCATAGCTGCACCAATACCAGAAGTGATATGGTCATAACCTGGCGCAATATCCGTCGTTAAAGGTCCCAGTGTATAAAACGGTGCTTCATCGCAAACCTCAATTTGCTTTTCCATATTTTCTTTAATCATATGCATTGGCACATGACCTGGCCCTTCAATAAAACACTGAACTTCATGCTTACGTGCAATCTGTGTTAACTCACCTAAAGTTTCTAATTCAGCAAACTGCGCTTCATCATTTGCATCTGCAACTGAACCCGGACGTAAGCCATCTCCTAAAGAAAAAGCTACATCATATGATTTTAAAATCTCACAGATTTCCTCAAAATGCGTGTATAAAAAACTTTCTTTATGATGGGCCAAACACCATTTTGCCATAATAGAACCACCACGCGATACAATACCAGTAACTCGGTTGGCCGTCATCGGCACATAACGTAGTAAAACTCCAGCGTGAATTGTGAAATAATCTACACCTTGCTCAGCTTGTTCAATTAAGGTATCACGGAAAATTTCCCATGTTAAGTCTTCAGCAACACCATTTACTTTTTCCAAGGCTTGGTAAATTGGTACTGTACCAATTGGCACAGGTGAGTTACGTACAATCCATTCTCGAGTTTCATGAATATTTTCTCCAGTAGATAAATCCATAATATTATCTGCTCCCCAACGGCAAGCCCATACTGCTTTCTCTACTTCTTCTTCAATAGATGATGTTACAGCTGAGTTACCAATATTGGCATTGATTTTCACTAAGAAATTTCTACCCAAAATCATTGGTTCTGCTTCTGGGTGGTTGATGTTTGATGGTATTACTGCTCTACCTCTTGCTACTTCTTCACGAACAAATTCCGGAGTAATTTTAGCCGGAATAGAAGCTCCAAAATGCTCTCCTTTATGTTGTTTTCTAATCTCAGTCATTTCATCTATTCGTTGATTTTCACGAATAGCGATATATTCCATTTCTGGAGTGATGATGCCTTTTTTAGCGTAATGTAATTGTGTAACGTTTTGCCCATTTTTAGCACGTAAAGGCTTCTTTAACAACTTAAAACGCATATGATCTAAACTAGCATCGTTTAAACGCTCATTACAATATTCTGATGAAAAAGAATCTAATTGCTCTACATCTCCACGATCCATAATCCAACTTTCACGAATTCGTTCAATACCGCTATGCACGTCAATTTTTATATTTGGATCAGTATACGGTCCAGACGTATCATAAACAGTAACAGATTCATTAGACGTTTTCTTTTTCGTCATTGAATCAATCGTATCACTTAATTCAATTTCACGCATTGCTACTTTAATTTGTGGGTGAATTGTTCCGTTTACATAGATTTTTTTTGAATTTGGAAACGGGTTTCTTGTTATCCCATCTTGTTTTGGTGCAGTGTCTTTGTTCTTCATAATATTTTTAAGCGTTCTCTATTAGTAGTTACCTGCTTAAGTTTAAAACATCTCTTAATTAAAAACTAGCAGCTATTTGTACTTGATTGTTAGTTTTTTATCCGCCTTGGGTTGCTTGGATAATTAATACATTGTCATTATTTACAAGCTGTGTTAATTTCCATTCAGACTTCGTAATAATATGGTTGTTTATAGCAATAGCAATACCGTCTTCTTTTTGATTAAGACTGTGTAAAAGCGACTCTAGTGTAGTACCATTAGCTACTTTTTTTGTAAGATTATTTACATTTACAGATATCATAATTCATTATTAAAACTGACTGATTCAGCGTTATTAAATTTTCATAAACTATAAATGAAAAGCCAGTAAAAGACAATTTACTAACTGAATAGAGGAATCTGTATGAGATTCTACTTTTCCCTACGGTTGTATTAACAACATCAGGTTCAAAGGGTATTTCTCAGCACAATTTAAAATGCACCCCTAAAGTTTACTTTGTAAATATACAAGTTTAATTTTAATATGAGGTTCCATGCGTGATCTCAAAATTCCAGA